>CAYOXR010000362.1:0-3263 GCA_964407955.1 uncultured bacterium
GGTGTTCTCCACCTGCGGCACGTAGCACAGGCCCAGGCGCACGATGCGGTCCGGCGACCAGCCGGTGATCTCGCGATCGCCGTAGACCACCCGTCCACTCGAGGGCCTGAGCAGGCCGAAGACGGTCTTCATCAGCGTCGACTTGCCGGCGCCGTTCGGGCCGATGATGCTGACGACCTGTCCTGGCTCCACGTTGATGGCGACGTCGCTCAGGACCGTGGTGTCGCCGTAGCCGGCGGTCAGGGATTCCACGCTGAGGAGCGCCATCACACCACCGTCCCGAGGTAGGCGTCGACGACCTTCGGGTTCTCGCGGATCTCCTTCATGTTCCCCTCCGCGAGGACGCTCCCTTCGGCCATGACGATCACCCGCTCGCACAGCCGCTCGACCATGGTGAGGTTGTGCTCGATGATCAGCAGCGTGATCCCACGTGAGCGCATGGTCTCGATGTACTCGGCGATGTTGCGAGCGGTGGTGGGGTTGACACCCGCCAGCGGCTCGTCGAGGATCAGCATCTCGGGGTCGGCCATCAGCGAGCGCGCAAGCTCCAGAAGCCGCTTCTGGCCGCCGCTGAGGTTGCCCGCGTACTGGTTGGCGAGGCGGGTGAGCTGGAACAGCTCGAGCAGCTCGTAGGCCCTGCGAACCACCTCTTTCTCCGCCGCTCGGATCGCGGCCAGCTGGAACAGCGTCTGGACGAGACCCTCGTAGCGCTGGAGCTGGGATGCGATCAGCATGTTCTCCATGACCGTGAGCGCCCGCAGCTCCCGCGAGATCTGGAACGTGCGCGTCAAGCCGCGGCGGGCGACCCGCCACATCGGCAGGTTCTGAACCGGCTTGCCGTTGAATACGATCTCGCCCCGGTCGACGGGCAGCCGGCCGGAGATGAGGTTCACCGTCGTGGTCTTTCCGGCGCCGTTCGGCCCGATCAGGCCGACCGTGCTCTGTGCCTCGACCGTGAAGCTGCAGCCGTCGACCGCCTTGTTCCCGCCGAAGCGCTTGTGGACGTCCCTGACCTCAAGCACTTGGCGGCTCCCCGGCGTCGTCAACCGGCACGGGCGTGCTGCGCAGCCGCCGGTTGCGCCTGGCGGCCCGCTCGAAGCGGTCGGACCGCTCCGGGATGATGCCCTGCGGCCGGAACTTCAGCGTCAGGATGAGGAGCAGGCCGATGATCACGTAGCGGAACGCCTCGATGAGCTGCGGGTTCGACGGGATGTTGGGCAAGAAGCGCGTGCCCTCCGTGAACACCACGGGCACCAGCACCGCGCCGAGGATCGCGCCCCAGTTGTTGCCACTGCCGCCGATGAGCAACGCCGCCCAGACGAAGAACGTCTCGCCGGCGAGGAAGGCGCTCGGGTTGAACGCGCCGACGTAGGCGGCCAGCATCGCTCCGCCGATGGAGGCGAGCACGGCGCCGATGATGAAGGCGCGCAGCTTGAGTGAGGCGATGTTGCGGCCGAAGCTCTCGACCACCAGCTCGTCCTCGCGGACGGCGCGCAGGATGCGGCCGAACGGGGCGCGCAAGAGTAGCTGCGCCAGCCACACCACCAGCACGAGAATCACCAGGCTGAGGCCGAGGAAGAAGAAGTTGTAGTCGTTGAACGACAGCTTCAGGAGCCCGTTGAATGGCTGCGGAACGCCCGAGACGCCGTCCCAGCCGTTGGCGAGCCAGGTCTCGTTGCCCGCGATGAGCCACAGGATCTGACTGAAGGCGATGGTCGTGATGGCAAGATAGTCGCTGCGTAGCCGCCGCAGCGCGACCGCCCCCAGCACCCACGCCACGATGCCTCCGGCCGCGGCGGCCGCGGCGAGCCCCACGACGAACGGCAGATGCAAGCCGAGGATGTACGTCTGGCTCGCTCCCGGGATCGGCTTGCCCAACGTGAACAGGGCGTAGGTGTAGGCGCCGATCGCCACGAAGGCATAGACGCCGAAGTTGAGGATGCCCGAGAAGCCCCACTGGATGTTGAGCCCGAGCGTGACGATGCTGTAGATGCACGCGAAGATCGCCAGCACGCTGGCGTAGTAGCTGATCGCGGCCATCAGCCTCGCCCCCTCGAGGCGAAGATGCCCTGGGGCCTGACGAGGAGCACCAGGATGAGCACCCCGAAGGCGACCGCGTCCTTATAGGCCGAGTCCATGTAGGAGGCGGCCACGGAGGTGATGACGCCGATGATGAGCGCCCCGAGCATGGCGCCGTAGGGCTTGCCGATGCCGCCGACGATGACGGCCGCGAAGATGACGAGCAGGAACCCGAAACCGGTCGACGGCGTGAAGCTGGCGATGTTGATGGCCAGCACGACGCCGGCGAGCCCCGCCATGGCGGTGCTGATGAACCAGGTCCAGTCGGTCAGCCAGGTGGTGTTGATGCCGACGACGCGCGCGAGCGTGCGCCGGTCGGACATGGCCCGCATCGCCTTGCCCAGCCGCGTGTAGCGCAGCAGCACGTGAATGACGACCATGGCGACGACGGCGAGCCCGAGGATGCTCAGCTGCCTCGGCGTGAAGATGAAGGGGCCGAGATGAAGGGGCTGGCTGGGACCCAGCGAGAACTTCTGGAACTGCGCGCCCCACACCGCCAGCAGGCCGCTCTGGATGATGAGCGAGACGCCGATGGTGGAGATGAGCAGGATGATGGGATTGGCGCCCTTGCGCACGAACGAGTCGAGCACCAGGCGGTTGACGAGCACCCCCGCAAGGCCGGTGCAGACGATCACGATCGGCAACGCCGCGTACACGCTCAGCCCCAACGCCGTGCCGAGGATGAGCGTCAGGTACATGCCGAGGGTCATGAAATCCCCGTAGGCGAAGTTGACGAAGTTGGTGACGCCGAACTGCAGGGACAGGCCCACGCCGGCGATGGCGATGACCGACGCCGTGATGAGCCCGAAGCCGATGGAGAGCAGCAGGATGCTCAACGTTGGCCCCCTCGACCGACGCTGGTCCGGCGCCGCGGCTCGGCGCTCGGCGGCAGATGCAAAGGACGGCGGCTGGCCAAAGCTTGGCGCATCGATCCCCTTCCGACGTGACAACGGCCACGAGGGCGCCACGGAGCCCGCCGTGACGGGCCCAACTTGCGCGCCGAGGCGCGCGGCTACAAAGCGTGTGCCTTGGTATATGACGCACACATGTATACATCATGAGAACGACGGTGCCCGCAACTCATCCGCCGCCCGATCCCACAACGAGGCGGCGGGGCCCCCCCGGGGGCAAAATGCCCCCCAGAGGCCCCCCCCCCCCCCCGCACCCCCCGCCGCAGAACAAAA
>CAYOXR010000363.1:0-12947 GCA_964407955.1 uncultured bacterium
TTCGATTCAGACGCGCCAGCGCGGACGTCAGCGGGTCGGCTCCGGCTTCGCCGTCCTCGGGGCCGGCCAACGTCGCCACGCCGACGCGCGCCGGACGCCGCCGGCTGGGAACACGGTTGCCGCCGTTCGCCTCGTTCGCGCGGCCGCTTCGTGCCTGGCCCGGTCCGTCCACCAAGCTCTGCAACACGCGCAGCACCTGCACGCGCCCACTTGCAGGCTCCAGGATGCGCACGCCGCCGTGCCCGAAGGTCAACGAGCCGATCTTGTTGCCCTGGCGGGTGAGGACGGACGCCGCCGTAACGGCGAACTCGCGCGCGACCCGGGACTTGACCGTGCGGCGCGTGCCGAAGTCCATCGACGGCGAGCAATCGACGACCATCCAGGCACCGATCTCGCGCTCCTCGCGGTACTGGCGTACGTGGAGCTTGCCGGTGCGGGCGGTCACGAACCAGTCGATCCGGCGCACCTCGTCACCGGGCTGGTACTCGCGCACCTCGGCGAGGTCCAGGCTCGGGCCGTAGAAGACGCCGGTGATGTCTCCGAAGAGGAAACCGTCGAGGCGGCGCAACACCTTGAACTCGATGCGGCGCAGCAGCTCGCTCGCCGGTGCGGCGTCGTGCGCGGACGGCGCCGGATGTGCCGGGGCGCCGGCGCCGGCTACGCGCCGCCGGCCCCGGCGAGGGCGGCCGGGAGGGTCGTCGTGCAAAGAACGTCGCGGCCTGCTCTCAGCGGTCCCAGGCGGCGGGTTGGACCGGTCCATGCCGTTGCCCGCGGCCTAGGCGAGCGCCGAACCGGCCGCGTCGTCGTCCTCCGGACGCCGCTCGCGGTGGGGGTCGCCGAGGTGGATCTGAGGAGGCCTCACGCCGTCGACGATGCGCTTCACCAGGTTCTCCACGGAGACCTCGTCGGCGAGCGCATCGTAGGAGAGCGTCATGCGATGCCGCAGCACCTCCGGGGCCAGGTCGCGCACGTCCTCGGGCAGGGCGTACTCGCGCCCGCGCAGGACGGCGAGCGCCTTGGCGCCCAGGATCATGTTCACGCTTGCCCGTGGGCTGGCGCCGTAGCTGAGGTAGCGGGCCATGTCCTGGAGCCCCACCTCGGCTGGGTCACGCGTGGCGCGCGCCAGCCGCACCGCGTACTCGGTGATTGCCGAGTGCACGTGGACGGCATCGGCCATGCGCTGCAGATCCCTCAGCTCGTCGGACGTGAGCTGCACCGACACCGTTGCCAGGGAAGCCGAGACCCGTTCCACCACGGTCATCTCTTCGTAGAACGTGGGGTAGTCGATGATCACCTTGAACAGGAAGCGGTCGACCTGCGCCTCGGGCAGGAAGTAGGTCCCCTCCGACTCGATCGGGTTCTGCGTGGCGAGCACCAGGAACGGGTCCGGCAGGGGATGGGTGTCGTGACCGATGGTGACCTGCCGCTCCTGCATGGCCTCCAGAAGCGCGGATTGGACCTTGCTGGGGGCCCGGTTGATCTCGTCCGCCAGGATCAGGTTCGCGAAGACGGGCCCCAGCTCGACATCGAACTTGGCGTCCTTGGGGTTGTAGATGCGCGTCCCCAACAAGTCTGCCGGCACCAGGTCGGGGGTGAACTGGATGCGCTTGAAGGTCGTCCCCAGAGCCTCGGCAAGGGTCTTGATGGCCAGCGTCTTGGCCAGCCCGGGCACCCCCTCGATGAGGATGTGGCCGCGCGCGAGCAGCGCCACCAGCATGCGTTCGAGCATGCGGTCCTGCCCGACGATGACCTTCTTGGTCTCGAGCAGGAGCCCGCGCAGGCGTGCAGCGGCGTCCATGACGTCCTGAGGGCTGGGACCGGTACGGGATGCCTCCATCGGGTGCTCCTCTCGGGGCGTGGCCAGGTACGGCTGGCCGGGCTCAGGCGGCTGTCTCGGCCGCTGTCGGGTGTGCTCGGTTGCCGGGGCCGCCGGTCGAGGTGGCCTCGCCTCGGTGATCCGACCTGCTCGGAGCGGACGGTCCCTGGGTCAGCCCGGGGGGTGCCAGCGGCGCCTGCGGTGCCGGTGGGCTGAACGGAGACGGAGCGCGGGGCCCCGGCGTGCCGGGCGAGGGCCGCCCGGGGGACGGCACCGGCTGAAGCGGGTACAGCTCCTGCGGCCCGCCGCCCCTGCCCAAGGGGTTGCCCTGGCCCCCGAAGGGGTTGCCCTGGCCCCCGAAGGGGGAGGCCTGAGCGCCCGGGTTGCCCTGCTGTCCAGGCGAGAACTGGAACATCCGGCCGTCCCGGAACATGAAGAGCTGCAGGCAGTTACCTTGAGCCTGGCCCTGGTTCTGGCCCTGACCCTGCCCCTGACCCGGCCCCTGACCCGGCCCCTGACCCTGGTTCTGCCCCTGGCCCTGCAGCCCACCGCGTCCGCCGGGCAGCGGTACCAGCTCCTGCGGGTTGCCCGGGGCCTGGAGCTGCGGCACCTGCGCCTGGACCCAGGCGAATGCGCCTGCGTCGCGCAGGTCCGTGACGCTCGCCGCCGCGCCGCCGCCGTGGGCGGTGGCGAGACCCGGAGCCACGACCGAGAGGCCGGCTGCGCCGGGCGCCCGGTCGGCCGACAATGTCGCGGGCGCCCCGCTCAACCGCCCCAGTGCGAAACCCGCCGCCAGCAACGCCACCGCCAGGACAGCCACCACCGGCCCGGGGACGCCGCGGGCCGGCAGCCGTCCGGCGGGGTTCGAAGGAGGGGCCGCCGCGCCTTCTTGACGGTCGCGGTGGCTTTGAGAAGGATCTCGCTGAGTGGTCATGCGCGGAGAGTGTCACCTCCAATGGAGCCAATTGCCACGCGCACAGCGCCTGTTCGGTGAGGGTCGTCGACGCCTGGGAGGCCGCGCCGCTGCGACCGCCGGGTGGCGGGTCTCGGGGTGGAGTCGAGGACGTCCGCCGATCCATGCCGTGCTCGTTGACCAAGCGATGCGCGTCGAAAGAGTCCGATACCCGGAGCAGGGCGCCTGGCACGTCGAGGGGATACCGCTATCCTATGGTACGCCCGTCAAGGAGGTGTGCAGCTTGCGTGACGTAGGGTCCAGGGGCGCCCTGCCGCACGGGCCTCCGGCCTCGAGGGCGGGCCGTCGGACGTGCCTCCAGGTGCTCGAGCGCCGCCGCCGCACCCCCGTTTGGGGGATGCGCCGGAGCGGATGCGTCGCTAGACTCGGAGGTGCCAGGACTCTGGGGAAGGGCGGGTCTCCAGGAGCGTTCGGCGCCGGGCGGGCGCCACCCAATTCGATACGAGGACATGGTGGGGGCGCGCATCGCCCGATGTTGTAGGACGGGCGAAGGAATTCTGTCATAGCGCCGTAAGTAGAGGTCCCTATCATGGACGAAGCTATGCGTTCTCTCTCAATGCGCTCGAAGGCTCGGCGAGCCGCGGGCTTCAGCATGATGGAGTTGCTGATCCTGCTGGCGGTGCTCGGCCTCATCGCGGGAGCCCTCGCCATCAGCGCGCGACGGGTGCTGGGCGGGCAGCAAGACAAAGCGGCCCTGAACAGCATCGAGCAGAGCGTCTGGGAGGGAGCGACCGCGGCCGCCTCGCGCGGCGCCAGCACGGAGCTGGTTCGCACGGCGACCGGGTTGGAGGTGCGCGAGGTGGGCAGCGCCAACGCCCTTCAAACCTTCGACCTGCCCTCGTCGGTGACCACCAACCTGCCCATGGGACAGGTGCTGGTCTTCACACCGCCGGGGCGCGTCGACCTCGCCAGCCTGCAGGCACTCCCGAGCCCGGTGACGGTCACGGTCAACGGTCACACCTACAAGCTCCAGGTGTCGGTCATCGGAGAGGTCAAGGTGACGTCGTGACACAGGCGCGCGCCACCTCCGGCTTGACGGTGGTCGAGGTGCTGTTGGCGCTCGCCGTCATCGGCATCGTGACCGCGGCCTTCACCACGGCCGTGGTCGGCAACCTGAAGCACACGCAAGTGGCGGGCGCCCGCACCGAGGCCGTCCAGATCCTCAACTACCTGGGGCGTCGGGCTGCGGGCGGCGACAGTGCGGTGCTGCCGGCGGCCGGGGGGACCCTCTCCTGGGGCTACGGCAGCCTCTCGACCGCCTTCCCAGATCTCACCGATCACGGCGGCCTGACGGACCCGTCGCGGTACAGTGCGCAGGTCTCCAACCCCGGCGATGTCAGCCTGGCGGGCGCCACCGCCGGCGAGTACGACGTGAAGGTGTGCTACAAGGCAGGCGACGGCCAGCACTGCGTGGTCGGCGCCACCATGGGCCTCTACCCGTCCTCCGGCTCTTCGTCCGTGCAACAGATTCCGGGGATCTACTAGCATGCGACGCGCAGCCGGCCTGACCCTGATCGAAGCGCTCATCGCGCTGGCCATCTTCGGCATGGTGACGGTGATGGCCACCATCGGCATCACCAGCGCGCTCAGGACGCAGAGCTTGAACGAGGCGATCACGTCCTCCCAGGAGCGGCTCAGGCGCGTGACCGAGGTGTTCACGCAGGAGCTCCGCAGTGCGGTTCTGGGCGGCGTGTCGAACGCACCGTACGTGTCCAACGACCACCAGGTCTCCTTCATCACCCTTACGGGCGGCGCCGGCGACCCCGTGCTGCCGCACGACTACGGTTCGACCAGCAGCTTCGCCCAGGCGGACGACCTGTTCCTGTTGTGGGGCGACCCCAACACCAGCGCCAGCGTGCTGCAGGGGCAGCACATTCTCCTCACCAACGGCAACGGCGACGCCATCGTGTTCAAGGTGACCGGCGTCACGCTGCAGTCGGACGGCAGCTACGACGTGGTTCACACCAACTGCCCGAACACCATCGCCTATACCGACACCCGCACCATGACCATGACCAGCCGTGCGATCGGCTTCCGTTTCGACAGCGCCAGCGGCAACCTCTACATGACGGAGGGCACGAGCCCGGAGGTGCCCGTGGCCTTCAACCTCGCCTCGGTGCGGATCCAGTACGTGTACCAGAAGGATGACGGCACCATGTCCGTGCTGACCGCGCCGCTGACCAACGCCGCCGGCACGCCGGTGCGCAGCGGCACCATCGGCACCCAGAACGCCACGCTCGTGCGCGTGGGTCTGGTCCTTTCGGCGTCCAGCGGCACGGTGCAACGCCATGTGAGCGGCTCCGTCGAGATGGCCTCGAGCCACAGCTTCACGATCAACCAGGTGACGACATGCGACTGATCCAACGCGAACGCGGAATCGCCATGCTCTACGCGCTGCTGCTCATGGTCGTGATCATGGGGGTCGCGACGCTGATGTTCGCGCGTACGCTGGGCGAGATCAAACAGAGTGGGGACGACGCCGCCATCGTGCAGTCGCTGATGCTGGCGCGCGGCGCGGCGAACCTGGGCGGCACGGTCCTTCAGCAATCGGTGCGAAACCACCTGCAGGCGATCGTGCAGTCATCGTCGAGCACGACCGGGCAGTGGTCCTTCGGCACCAGCGCCGTCGGCGCCGCCTACCCCACGGCCTCGAGCGTGGCGGCCGCGCTGAGCACCGGCAGCGGCAGCGTCGCCGGCCAGCTCCAACCCGAGATCGACACGCTGGTGTGCGGCAACCAGGTGAACACGACCGCGGGCGGTTACGGCGAGGTGCGCATCTACGTGAGCAGCCAGGCTTGCGCCGCCCAGGGCGGGCCGTACGCGTTGCCCTCCGGCATCAACCTGCCGGCCGCGCACTTCGTGAGCGGCTCGCCGCGCAGCGGCAGCGGCACCGATCCCGAGCAGGTCTACGCGCTCCCGTTCGTCCTCGTGGCCGACGGCTACGTCGGCCAGTACCACAGGAACGTGGTGATCCAGGGCGAATACGACTTCACGGTCGGCCGGCCCAGCTTCGCCAAGTACGCGCTGTTCACCAATGTCCACGAGCTCGCCGGCGGCGGCAACGTGTGGTTCACCGACAACACGCTGTTCGACGGGCCGGTGCACACCAACCAGTACTTCCGCTTCTATCACAAGCCTTGGTTCGGCGGTCAGGTGACCAGCGCCGGCTGCGGGAACCCCGGCGCCACGGCGTGCAGCGGCTCGTCGGGCATGAATGGTGCGGAGTTCTACGGCGAGCGCAGCTTCATCAGCAACCCCGGCCCGCACCCGTCGTTCAGCAACAGCTACGGCACCCAGGCGCCGCAGCTCACTGCGGGCGTCGACTGGAGCAGCGCCTTCGTGCCCCTCCCCCAGAACTCGACCGACCAGTCGAGCGCGGCGCAAAACGGCGGCCTGTACTTCTCGTCCAGCATGGCGAGCGTCAAGATGTGGGCCGCCGACGGCAGCGGCAATCCGCTCACTCAGGACAGCAACGGCAACTGGCAGCCGGCAGCCACCTATCAGTACATCCAGGCGTGCACCGGCACCGGCAGCAGCAGCTGCAGCGTCTACCGCTACGCCAGTGACGGCACGCTGTACGAGCAGAACGGCACGAGCTGGAGCCTCGTCGAGAACAACTTCAACGGCGTCGTCTACGTCAACGGCAGCCTGTCGCGGCTCACCGGTCCGGCCAGGACGCCGGCCGGCAGCACCAGTCCCAGCGACGCGCCACCGGCGCTGGCCTCGTTCGCGCAGATCACCGTGGCCGGCAGCTCCAACATTCGCGTCACCGGCGACCTGACGTACGAGGATCAGCCCTGCACCGGCGAGCTGCACAAGGACAGCAGCGGGAACGTGGTGCCGCCAGACTGCAGCAACAACCTCAACGCCCAGAACGTGCTCGGCGTGTACTCCCAGGGCGGCAACGTGCTCATCGGCAACTACAACAGCGACAGCACCGAGGACGCGCCTCCCAACGTGAAGATCGACGGGGTCCTGATGAGCGGGACGGGCACGGTCAGCGTCGAGAACTACTCCCGTGGCTCCCCGCAGGGCACCGTGCACCTGCTCGGCGGCGTCATCGAGTACAACTACGGTGCGTTCGGCACGTTCAACGCCAGCACCGGTCAGGACGTGTCGGGCTACTCGCGCACGTTCACCTACGACCAGCGCATGGCCAAGGGCCTGGCGCCGCCCCACTTCCCGACGACCGGCGGCGACGAGGTCAAGAACGTGGCCCTGTTCAGCTACGGACAGCGCGAGCAGGTGTACTGAGCCGCTGCCACCACCTCAGCGACCCCCAAGCGCGCTGCGCTCCTGCCGCCGGGCCGACCCCTTGCAAGGGCCGGCCCGGCGGACGTTCGAGCCGAAGCGGCGGGCTCAGCCGGACGCGGCCAGCTCCGCCAGACGCCCGCCCACGTCCCCGCGCACCACACCGCCGTGGTAGGTGATGGCGGCGTCGATGTCCAGGCCCGTCAGCTTGCGCAGCGATGCCACGGCCGTGGCCATGTCCGGCGTGACGCCCGGCCGTGGGCCCTGCAACACCCCGTTCTCGGCAGTCAGCGCGTCGCCGGTGACGAGCGTGCGGCTTTGGCGCAGATACAGGCTGACATGGCCCGGTGTGTGGCCGGGCGTGTGCACGACCAGGATGCCGCCGCAGTACGGCAGCTCCTCGCCGTCGGCAAGGGTGCGATCCACGTGCGCGTGCGGCGGGTTCGCCATGAGCGCCTCGAAGCCGGCGCGTTGCGCATCGGACATCATCTCGAGGCGCTCGGCCATGCGCTCCAGGTTCAGCTTGATGGGCCGCTTCTCGCCCTCGATGTAGGGCCTGTCGGCCTCGTGGGCGAGCACCTCCACGTCGTGGCCGGCGGCCTCGAGCAGCTCCTGGACGCTGCCGATGTGATCCATGTCCTGATGCGTGAGGATGATGCGGTTGAGGCGCTCGAGCGGCGCGCCCGCCCGGGCCGCGGCCTGGCGGATGGCTTCGAGGTTGCCCGGCGTGCCGGTGTCCACCAGGATCACGTCGGAGTCGTCCCAGATGAGCGTGGGGTGGATGGTGGCGTGGCCGCCCATGGACTCCATGGTCAGCTCGAGAGCTTCGACGCCTTGGGCTACATGCATGTGCCGTCCCCCTAACCGGGCCCAACGTACGCCGCGCGGGTAGCGGCTTCGGTATCGCAGCGTCGCGCGGCCGGCCGCGACCGTGACGTGCTAGGCTCCCAACCACCATGTCGGCTCGCGCGTTCATCACCGCGGAGGCCGCGCGACGCGCTTGCCTCGCGAAGCCGGGCGCCTTCCTCGACCGACCGTTCGGGCCGGGCACGCTCGTGTTCAAGGTGGGACGTCGCGGCGCCGGGCGCATGTTCGCGCTCATGCCGGCCAGTGGCGACCCGCTCGAGATCAGCCTCAAGTGCGATCCCGAGCTCGCCGTAGCGTTGCGCTCGCGCTACCCGGCGGTGCGGCCCGGCTATCACCTCAACAAGCGCCACTGGAACACCATCCGCCTGGACGGCAGCGTTCCCGACGCCCACCTGGCCGAGCTCATCGAGCTCTCCTACGTGCTGGTGGTGCGCAAGCTCGATGCCGCCGCCAGAGCGGTGCTGACAGGCTCCGGCTGAGGGTCGGGGGAGCGGCGAGCGCACGGCGGCGCGGCGCTCCGTGATGGCGCGATCAGCGGCCCTGGCTCGCTCCCTGCAGGAAGTCGTAGGGGTAGGGCAGGGGCACGTCACTGGCGTGCGTGAGCGCCGTCATCTGTTCCGCCGTCAGCTCCCAGCCGACCGCGCCCAGGTCGTCCTCGAGCTGGCGCATGCTACGCGCGCCGATGATGGGCGCGGTGACGCCGGGGCGCTGCAACAACCAGCGGATGGCCACCTGGGCGGGGCTGTGGCCCGTCTCCTCGGCGACCGCCACGAGGGCGTCCACGACCTGCCAGGTGTGCTCGTTCGCGAGGTTGGACCAGCTCTCGCCCCAGCCCTTCTCCTCGGCGATCGCCACGCGCGTGTCCGCCGGCGGCCGCTCCATGCCGCGGCGGTACTTGCCCGACAGCCAGCCGCCTCGCAGTGGGCTCCAGGGGATCACCCCCAGCCCTTCGCGCAGCGCGACCGGAACCAGCTCCCATTCGGTAGAGCGACACAGCAGGTTGTACTGCGGTTGCAGTGACGCGAATGGTTCCCAGCCACGCTCGCGGCTCACGTCCAGGGCGAGCTGGAGCTGGTAGCCCGCGAAGTTGCTCACCCCCACGTAGCGCGCGCGTCCGGAGCGGACGAGGCCGTCGAGCGTGCTCAGCACGACCTCCAGCGGCGTCCCCGGATCCCAGGCGTGCACCTGCAGCAAGTCCACGTAGTCCGTTTGCAGGCGGGCCAGGCTGGCGTCCACCGACGCCAGGATGTGCTTGCGGCTGAGCCCGACGTCGTTGGGTCCGTCGCCCATGGCGAAGCGGACCTTCGTGGCCAGGACGAAGCGCTGGCGCGGGCGGCGGCTCAACCAGCGCCCGACGATCTCCTCGGAGATCCCCTGCGAGTAGACGTTGGCGGTGTCGATGAAGTTGCCGCCGGCGGCCTCGAAGCGGTCGAGGATGGCGTGGCTCTCCGTCTCGTTGGCTTCGTTCTCCCGACCGAAGGTCATCGCTCCCAGGCACAGCTCGCTGACCTTCACGCCCGTATTGCCGAGATAGCGGTACTCCATGTCCCCACTCCCTTACCAGCGCTGCCGACCGCACGCCTGTGCGGCCGCCACACGCCTTCTCGTGGCCGCGGTGGCCGGCTTCGCGGCGCTCCACGCGACCGCCCGTCTCCGGAGCCCGGCCGTCACGCGGCGGCTCCCACGCCCACCAGCGGATCGCCGGCGTTGATGGCCAGGCTCGTTACGGCGAACATCACCACGCCTTCGACGCTGCTGACCGGTTGCTGGCGCGTCGTCCCGAGCAGATCCGTGACGACGCCCAGCGGCTGGCCCGCGCGAACGGTCTCGCCCGCCTGCACCCACGGGTACCAGCAACCGTCGGCGTCGCTGCGCGACCATGCGAACTCGTGAAGGACGGCCGGGCGGGACGGCGCGCTGGGCGCCGCCGCAAGCATGTCGAGCGCCTGCATGGCCCGCAAGCAGCCGTGTTCCAGCGCCGCGACGCTCGCCTCCGGCCACAGGCCTTGCCCGCCGGCCTCGGCCAGCACGGCGGGCACGCCGAGCGCGTGGGCGGCGCTGAAGGTCATGCCGGCACCAACCTCTTCGATGCGGTAGGGGAGCGCGAAGGCGTCGGCGAGCCGGGCCGCGCGCCGCGCCACGTCGTCGTCTCCAGGCGCGTGGATGGCGAACGGCGTGAGCGCCTCGATCAGGTCGCCGCCGTGGAGGTCGAGGTAGGCGTCGGCATCGCCCATGAGGCCTGTCAGCCAGTGCGCCAGCACCTCGCTGTGGCTGCCGTCCGGGCGACCCGGAAAGACGCGGTTCAGGTTCTTGCCGTCCTCCGGCGTGATGTAGATGCTGCGCGCGGCGTACGCGCTGTGGTTGACGATGGGGATGACGGTCAGGCGCCCGTGAAGGGACTGCGGGTCCAGCCGTGTCAGGCGCTGAGCGGCGGCGATTGAGGCGTACTCGGCGCCGTGGATGCCGGCGCTGACGAACAGCGACGGGCCGGACGCGGCACCTTCCAGGACGAAGCACGGCACGGAGGGGCCGGCGTCGCCGTGAGGCTTCAGCAGGCCGGACCAGCGTTGGCCGGGCTCGGGCCGCCCGGGGCCGGCCGCGTTCGGGCGGCCTGAGGAAGCGTCTGGCATGGACGTCACGACTCCCTTCACGAATCGGGCGGGGCGTCGTCGCCCCGCATCTCGGCCGGGGGCGCCTTCGGCGCCGGTCTGCCGTCCCGAAGCGCCCGCACCACCGGCAGCAGGTGCGCCTCGACGAAGGCCGGGTCGGGCGAGTGTCGGAACTCGAACGCGCGCTCGTGGGCGCCGAGCAGCTCACGGACGTGCTCGGCGCCGCTGGCATACACCACCACGTCGGTCCCCGCGAGCATGTTGCGGAGATGGGGGTCGGTCACCAGGCAGTACGTCACGCGCGACACGTGCGGCGCAAAGCGGCCGATGCCGGCTTCCAGGGCGGGCAGGAAGCCGGGCAGGCGCGCCACGCCCAGGACCTGCTGCGTGGGGTCGATCTCGGCCAACGACACGCGCGTGTGCGGGCTGGGCACGAAGCGCAGATACGTCACCGGCACCGAAGCGCCCACGCGCCGCTCGAGCTCGGCGACCCGGTAGGGAACGGTGACGAGCAGGTCGGCCTCGTCGCCGAGCGCGTGCCCCGCCTCGGCAAGCTGGTCGAAGGTGGTCGCTCGGACCCGCACGTCCCCGCCGAGCTCCGCCTGGAGCGTCTCCGCATACCCCTGTGTGGCTGCCTCGAAGACCCCGACGACGATCACAGTGAGCAGGCGGCCGACGTCGCCGCCTCGCGCCAGGTGCTCGCTGAACCGCAGTCCGAGAGCCGCGTCGTCCAGCCCGAGCCGTCGGCCCTCCTGCGCGACGCGTTCCATCAGGGCTTCCAGACGGCGGTCCTCGTCGGGGCCCACGTCGACCCCGAACGCGTCGCTGACGAAGGTGCCGCGCCCGGTACGGGCGACCACCACGCCGTCCATGTGCAGGTCGTGGTAGACCTGCGACACCGTCACGGGGGAGACGCCAAGCCGTTCGGCCAGGCTGCGGACGGTCGGCAGCTTGGCGCCGGGCGCCAAGTCCCCGCAGGCGATGGCGTACTCCACCTGTCCCTTGAGCTGCACGCCCAGTGGAACATTGCTGGCTCGGTCGATGAACGGTCGGAACGCCATGATCGTCCGGGGGTTGCCTCGCGACGCCATGAGGAAGGCTGTTACAGTTGACTGTAACGATTGCGGTCCGCGGCGTCAAGGATGGCGTCGCCGCCCGGGCATTCCGGCGACCCCAGGCGCCTGCAGCGGTGGCACAGGCCGTGGGAAATGCCTTGCGAAACACCTGCCTGTCGACCCGTTGACGCACCCGGCATATTGTCCTATATTCGTGTAACAATCTCCGTCGTTCCACCGCGCACACGACAGGGAAGGGGGCCATCACTCGAGAGCATCGGGACTGGTGGCGAGGTTCCGTCGACAGCCACTACCGCTCGCGTAGTCACGTGTATAGGAGGCAGTATGAAACGCGTCCTCACCGTAGTCGCTCTGCTGCTCGCTCTGGTGGGCACGGCAGCCTTCGCGCAGAAGACCCTGGTCATCGCCATCCAGGCCGATCCCACGGGCTTCGACCCCGAGGCCGTCCTCAACAACACCTCGGGCTTCGTCATGTCGGCCGTCTACGACACGCTGGTGCAGTACAAGCCCGGGACGGTCGACGTCGAGCCCGGTCTGGCCCAGAGCTGGGACATCTCCAGCGACGGTCTGACCTACACGTTCCATCTGCGGCACGGCGTCACCTTCTCCGACGGCACCCCGTTCGACGCCAACACCTACGTCAAGAGTCTCGACCGGCTCTTCGACAAGAACGACCCGGCGTACATCTACAACACCGGACCCGTCGAGAGCTACATCCACTTCACGTACGACGCCGTGGCCAGCTACAAGGCGCTCGACGCCTACACCGTGCAGTTCAAGCTGAAGCACCCCTCCGCGCCCTTCCTGACCAGCCTGGCGATGGTGTGGAACGGCGTGGTCAGCCCCACCGCGGCGGCCAAGTACGGCAAGAGCTTCCGCAACAACCCCGTGGGGACCGGCCCCTTCGTGTTCAAGGAGTGGGTCCACAACGACCACGTCACGCTGGACGCCAACCCCAACTACTGGGGCGGCAAGCCCAAGGTCGACCGCGTCATCTTCAAGGTCATCCCCGATGCGCAGACCGCGCTGTTGCAGATGAAGCAGGGGCAGGTGCAGATTCTGGCCGACGTCTCCAGCCAGATCATCCCCGCCATCAAGTCCGATCCGAATCTCAAGCTCGTGACGCAGCCCGGCCTTACGGTCAACGGCATCGCCCTCCCGACCGACACCAAGCCGTTCAACGATCCGCGCGTGCGTCAGGCGCTCAACTACGCCATCGACCGCAACGCCATCGACAAGTCGCTCTACAACGACCTGGCGGTGCCGATGACGGCGCCCATCCCCAAGGCGCAGTGGAGCTACGACGACAGTCTGCCGGCCTACACCTACGACCCCGCCAAGGCCAAGCAGCTGCT
>CAYOXR010000364.1:0-2216 GCA_964407955.1 uncultured bacterium
ATCGTCCGCGACGGCCAGCGTCCACAGCGCGGCGCGGGCGGAGGTGCGCACCGCGTCGGCGCGGGGATAGCTCGACGGCAGCACGGCACGTGCCTTGGCGGTGGGCAGCTCGAAGTCCGGCACGCCGAAAAGCAGGCGCCAGCGTTCGGGCACGGGCAGGCTGGCGCTCACGAACTCGCCGCCGGCGTCGGCGGCGGAGACGGTGAAGCCGCCGAACACGGCCGGCGCCACGTTGTCGGGGTGGCCCTCGAGGCGCGCCACCAGTCGGAACACCCCGTCCCGCCCGAGACGCTCGCCGAGCATGGCGTCGGCCAGGGCGGCACCGGCGACCAGCGCGGCCGACGAGGAGCCCAGCCCGCGCGCCAGTGGGATGGGGTTGTCGGCATCGAACGCCACCCGCGGTGGTTCCAGGTCGAGCTCGTGAAATGCCGCGCGGAAGCCCTGGTGGACGAGATTGTGCGGAGAGTCGGGCAGGCGGCCGTCGCCGCGGTACGTGAAGCGGTCCTGCTCGTCCGGACGGACGCTGACTGTCAGGTCCAGGGCGAGGGCGATGCCCAGGGCGTCGAAGCCTGGACCGAGGTTCGCGCTCGTCGCCGCCACCCGCACCTGCAACATAGGCCGCAATCTAGCATGAGAGCTCGGCGGCGGCCTCCGGGAGCGCGGCCACGACGTCATCGGCGACGAGTCCCAGGCCGTTGGCGCGGGCCGCCAGCTCGCCGGCTCTGCCGTGCAGGAACACGCCCAGGCACACGCGCTCGAAGGCGTCGCCATCGAACAGCAGAGCGCCAAGCAGGCCCGACAGCACGTCGCCGGTGCCGCCCACGGCCATGCCCGGGTGCCCGCGCGTGCTCACTGCCGTGCGCCCGTCGGGCGCCGCGATCGCTGCGCCGGCGAGCTTGAGCGCGCACACCGCCTGGAAGCGCTCGGCCAGCTCGCGGGCGGCAGCCACGGGGTCGGCCAGCACCTCGGCGCTGGTGGCGCCTAGGAGGCGTCCGGCCTCACCGACGTGGGGCGTGATCGCGCAGCGGCCGTGTGCCCGCGCCGCCGCCTCGACATCCCTGTCGGGCTCCAACGCGCCGGCGTCGAGGACGGTCGGGACGGGCGAGCGTTCGAGCAGCGCCGGCAGCCACGCCAGCGCCTTGGGGTCCAGCCCCGGACCGACCACCAGCGTCTGAGCGCGCTTGGCATCGAGGTCGTCGAGGGCGGCCAGAGGCGACTGCGCCTGCCACGACAGCGGCTGGAACACCACCTCGGGCCAGCCGGCCGGCGCCCGCGCCGCGGCCGCCAGCGTCACCAGCCCCGCGCCACCGCGATAGGCGGCGCGGCAGGCCAGCTCGGCCGCGCCCAGGTAGCGCTCCGAGCCGGCCACCACCAGCACGGTACCGGCACTGTACTTGTGGGCGTCGGGAGCGCGCCGGGGCGCCCACGCCGCCACCGCCTTGGTGTCCAGCAGAACCACCGGCGAGGCAGCCTCGAGCACCTCGGCGGGAATGCCGATGTCGGCGACCAGCGACGCACCGAAGGCGGCGCGCGCCGGGTAGAAGGCGCTGGCTCGCTTGGCGCCCGCGAGCTGAACCGTCAGGTCGGCCGGGAGGTGCGGTCCAGGCGGGCTGCTGGCGTCGGCGGACACGCCCGTGGGCACGTCCACGGCGACCACCGGCAGCCCGCTCCGGCTCACGCGCTCGACCACCTCGACGAGCGCCCCGTGCAGGGCACGGTCCAGCCCGCTGCCGAGCAGAGCGTCGACGACCAGGTCGGCGCGGGTCAGCGCTTCGGCCAACTGGGCTGCGTCGAGCGGCGCGGGTGCGAGGCCATGGGCCGTGAGCGCACGACGGGCGGTGGCGGCGTCGTTGGTGGAGGGCTCCGCACTCAGCTCGAGCACCGTCACGCGCACGCCGGCCGCGGCCAGGAAGCGCGCGGCCACGTAGCCGTCTCCGCCGTTGTTGCCCTTGCCGCACAGCGCCAGCACGTTCCCGGCGGCCGGGTAGCGCTCGCGTACCGCCTCGGCCACGGCACGACCGGCCGCCTCCATGAGGAGCTGCGTCGGCATGCCGGCATCTGCGGCGGCCGCGTCGGCGGCGCGCATCTGGGCTGCGGTGAAGAGCCTCATGCCGACAGTGTAACGCCGGCCTCCGGTATCATCGCGGCATGAAGCCCATCTACGACGGCCCTCCTGACGGGCTCGCGGAGCGCCTCGGCCGTCCCGGCGAGTACCC
>CAYOXR010000365.1:0-15142 GCA_964407955.1 uncultured bacterium
TGCGCAAGCTGGCGCTGATCTACTACGCGCAGGGCGACATGCAGTCGGGCAGCCTGGCCGTGCGCGAGGCCGCCCGGCGCGGCAACCTCCAGACGCTGTTGGTCAGCAACGGGTTGCTCTGGTTGCTGCTCTTCCTTATCCTCATCGGCCTCCACCTCGTCGGCGAGAGCCGCATCGCCAACTCCACCACCATGGAGGTGGTGGAAGGCCCCCAGGAGTGGACGGTCGGCCAGGCGTACGGCATGGTCTTCGCCGCACTGTTGATGTCTGCCTTGACGGCGCTGGTGTACAGCCTGGTCGTCTACCACAACGCCCTGGCGCTGGCCACCCCGCTTCAGGACACGCAGGTGAAGGCGGTCTTCCTCATCGCGTTGTCGGTGCTGCTGGTCGTGCTGACCTGGCGCCGCGTGTCGATGCAAGGCTGGGACGTGTTCGAGCGCCTGCTCGGCAGTGGCGAGCAAGCGGCGACGGGGGTGGCGCTCGGGGTGCTGCTGCTGGCCGCCATGCTCGCTTACCTCGCCTATGCGCCTCGTGGCGGGCTGCTCGGGCCCTTCTACCTCGATCTCACCACCCTGACGCCGATCGTGGTGGCGGCGATGGTGCTGCTGCCGTTCACGGAGCTCTTCTTTCGGGCCTTCTTCGTCCCGCCGCTCAAGCGCCGCTACGACGCCGGCATCGCCACGGTCGCCTCGGCGTCGCTCTACGGCCTGGTGCTCGGCACGCCGGTGGCGCTGCTGTTCGTGTTCGGGGTGGTGCTGGCCGAGGTCTTCCGGCGCCGCACGAACGGCATCACGCCGCTCCTGGCACAGCTCGTGGTGAACGTCGGGCTGGTGCTGGCGGTGGCGTTCAGCGCCTGGGCACGTAGCCTGTTCCTGTCCTGACGCCACGCCCGGGCGCTAGGCTCTGGGCGTGGGCGACGACCTGTCCGCGGATCTCTACTACCTCGCGGGAGGGCCCGGCGACATGCCGGGCGTCGTGGTCATGGAGGGCCACGGCCGGCGCTGGGCACCCGTGTTCTCGGACGCCATCCGCGCCAGCGCGCTTGCCGCGGCGGCGCCGCGCGGCGTGCGTGTGGCGTGCTCGCCGGCCGGCGACCCGCGCGCGCGGGAGGAGTTGCTCCTGGCCTGTCTGGAGAGTGGCGCCGAGGTGCTCGGGCTCGATGCCACGAGCCCACGTCAGCGTCCCCCGCGCACCGGTTCGGTCCGCGCCGCGCTCGCCTCCGTGCGCTCGCACCGGACCGGCTCCGCCTGCCTCTAGCGTCGGCGCCCGGCCCGGCCTCAGTAGGGGATGCCGACGCCGAACCCGACCCACCAGCCGTCGGCGTAGCCGCCTCTCACACCGAAGCGCACCAACGCGTCGTAGTCGAGCACGCTGTCGAGCCACAGGCCCACATCGCCGCCGGCGTCGACACGGGCGGCCCAACCGCCGCCGGTGGTCGGTGCCAAGCCGCCCCACAGCCGCACGCTGGGCTCGACATCGACGCGCTCCAGCGCGAACAGCCCGTCTCCCACGCGCAGCCTGAGCGGCACGGCCACGCGTCCGCCCAGCGACAGCGTGGCGGCCCACAGGGGCAGCGACACCGGCACGGGAGGCAGCGGTCGGTACCCCGCGCTCGCCGCCAGCCGCCACACCACCGGCACGACGCTCACGCTCGGATAGTCGACCGCCTCCGCCCACAGACCCGTCGACGCACCCGTGGCGCCGTAGCTCAGCCGGCCGCGCAGCGCGAACGCGCTGCCTCCCGTCACGGCGCCGAAGCTATCGGCGCTGCGGCCATCGAGCACCGCATCGAGGCTGCCTTCCGGGCGCCAGCCGGGCAGCGAGGGCGCCCGCAACAGCGCCGCACCGACGTCGAGCGAGCCGAAGTAGGCACCCACGGGCACGCGCAGCAAGGCTTCGGCACGCACACCGTAGGCCACCTCGTCGACCGGCCCCAGGTAGGCCCCGTGGGGCCAGGCACCGACGTCCAGCGCCACGCCGAGCGGCGGCGTCGGCCCGGGCGCGCGCGCGATGTTCGGCATGTTCCAGGCGTAGTGCAGCCAGCCGTAGCCGCCGGCGAGCGGGCCCGTGAGGCCCGTGTCATAGCCGACCGTGAGGTCGAGCGCGTAACGAGCGCTGTCGTCCAGGCCGCGGGCGGTGATCGCCAGACCGGCGCCCAACGGCTGCAGCGACAGACGTCCAGCCGAGGGCAGCCAGCCGAACGGCAAGATGCTGGGCCAGGGGCTGTAGGGCACATCGGGGTAGTCAGGCGTGCGGCTGGCGCCGGGCACAGCGAGCGCCGCCGGTGGCGCCGGCCGGGGCGGTGCCGGCGCGGCAGCGGCGGCGGCCGCCCGTGGAGCCGCACCCGGCGAAAGCCAGGACAGCGCGTAGCCGTCGCCGTGCAGCGTCCGGTAGACGGTGCCGGCGGGTCCCGAGATGGGCTCGTCGGCGCCGCCGAGCGCGTTCGTCAGGACGCCGGCCGGTGCCGCGCCCGCGGCCGCCGCGCCGGACCCCGTCAGGTGTAGCCGACGCAGCTGGAACAGCCCGCCGGCGTCGCTGGTGTACACGAGCGTGTTCTCGCCCTGCCAGCTGGGGTCGAGCTCGCTGGCGGCGTCATGCGTGAGGAAGCGCGGGCCGCTCGGCGCGAGCAGAGCCAGGTCCACGCCCCCCGGCCGGTAGAGGCTGAGGGCGATCCTGCCCGTCGCGCTGACCGCCAGCCCCACCACGTGCTGTCCCGCAGGGGCGCGCCAAACCACCTCATCGGCGCCGTCCGGGCAGCGGCGCCGGAGACTGGCGCCCTCGGGCACGACGTCGCGAACGTAGAGCAGGCAGCCGCCGTCGGCTCGCGGCAGGTGGGCGTGCGCCCCGTGCGTAAGGCGCGTCAGGGCGCCCGTCGTCACGTCGAGGGCGAACAGGTCGCTCGGCGTCGCGCCCGGCGACGCGGCGATCGCCGCCATCGCCAGCGTGTGCGCTCCCGTCCAGGTGAGGCTTTCCGGTGACACGCGGATGGCGATGGTGCGCGCGTCCGACAGGCTGCCACCCCGCTCGAGCGTCGCCACTCGCACGCCCCCGCCGACGCGCCAGGCCAGCGTGCGCCCGTCGGGCGCCAGCGCCAGCGCGCCGACGTCGCTTCCGGCCGGCTCGAGGCCGTGAGGGATGGTGAGTCCGGTGTGGTCGCGGGCTTGCCGCGCCAGGCCCAGCGCCCACGAGCGCCACTCGGCGTTCAGGTCCGTGCCCACGGTGCGCTTCCAGGCGACGTCGAACGGCAGCAGGTAGTCGCCCGCCTGGAAGGTGTGCAGCGTGTCCACGATGGCCTTGAAGCCATGCTCACGCACCAGCTGAGCGATGAACGACCCGCCCAGCAGGTAGCGCGCCCTGCCGCCCGGCCAGCGCGCGTAGCTGATCAGGCTGACGTCCGTCAACGACGGCATGTGGCCGCCGATGGCGAGCGTCCACAGCAGACCGCGCGTGCGGGCGTCGTGCAGCCGGCCGCCGACGCCGTCGCTCGATTCGACCCAGACCGCGATGCCTTCGAGCAACCAGGCCGGCGGCAGCACGGCCGCACCCTGTCCGGCCAGGCCGATGTCGGGCAGGGGCGTGGCGCCGGGCGGCACGCGCGTGTCGGTAAGCTGCACGAGGTGCGTCAGCTCGTGCCGTAAGACCAGCTCGACGGGGTCCGGGGTGTGGAACCCCAGCGCGCCGTGGATGGGGAACACCGGCCGGAAGGTGACGTGCGCCCTGGGCAGGGGCAGGGCGAAGGCGTTGAAGAGGTCGTCGCCGGTCTGCAGGCGCACGCGCACCGGGAACGGCTGCCGCCCGAAGAGGGCGGCCACGCTGGCCAGCTCGGCCTCGGCCGCGGCCGCGACGTGCTGGGCGTAAACGGCCATGGCGGGATCGTCGTACAGGACCTGGACGTGCGGGGCTCGTACCTCGCGGGTCGCGCCCGCCCACGACACGAGCAGAGCGAACGCCAGCACAACGCAAGCAAGACGCATGCGCGCAGTATAGGTGGCGCGGGCCGCCGCCGGCGGGCGCTCAGCGGGGCCGGCGCGCGCCGCGCCTGAGCTCCTCGAGCGAGTAGCGCGTCCCACGCCACTCCACCGCGCCGGTGCGCAGCGCGGCGGCCGCGGAGCCGGCCGCGGCGTAGACCAGCAGCAGGGTCCCGAGCGGATGAAGCACGAACAGCCAGGCTGCGTGGCGCGAGCGGGGCGCGTCGAAGACGTAGACGAGCCCCACCGTGGCGATCACGGCGACGTAGAGCCAGCGCGCCGGCCCGTCAACGAACCATGGCGCCACGAACGGCATGACGTTGGTGACGAGCAACGCCGCGAGCACCAGGACCAGGCGCGGCACCGAGTAGTCCAGGCCGGCAAACGCGTTCTTCTCCAGGCCCTTGAGCGCCGACGGCAGGTCCGGGTACCACTCCACGACCACGTCATCTCCCCCGAAGACCGCCTCCTGGACGTAGCCGGCGCGCTTGAGCAGGCGACCCAGTCGGAGGTCGTCGTCGGGCCGGAGGCGGATGCTCGTGTGTCCGCCAACCGCCCGGTAGGCGCTGCGGCGCACCAGGCCGAAGGCGCCGATCCCGATCGAGGCCCGCGCGCCCGCCGTCCGCGCCCGCCAGGGACGCGTGTAGACCGAGAAGAGCAGTCCGAAGGCGGTCACGAAGGAACGGAGCAGTGGGCCGCGGGCCTGCAGCCTGGGCAACGCCACCAGGTGATCGACGCCGCGCCGCTGCGCGTAGCTCAGCGCTCGAGCCAGCGCCCCGGGCGCGAAGCGCACGTCGGCGTCGGTGAACAGCAGCCATTCGCCGCGCGCCGCGCGGGCACCCAGCTGCAACGCATGCGTCTTCCCCAGCCAGCCGGCAGGCAGCTCGCGTACCGACAGCACGCGCACGCGCGCATCGCGTGCAGCCGCGGCCTCCGCCACGGCCCGGGTGCCGTCGCCCGAGCGGTCGTCGACCACCACCACCTCCAGTCCGCGCAGCCGCTGCGCCGACAGCGCGCTCAACGTGGCGCCGAGCGTCGCCGCCTCGTCACGCGCGGCGATGACGACCGACAGTCTCGGCATCGGCGCGCTGTAATCGACGGGTTCGTCCTTCAGGTCCGAGAGGCCCGCCATGCCCCGGGCCCAGTCGAAGGCAAGCGCCCACCACAGCAGCAGCGTCAGGACGGCCAGCACGAGGAGCATCGCCGACACGCTACCGCCCGGCACGGAGGCGGCGCCCCGGGCCACGCGACGGAGGGGCGCCGGCGCCCGCCCGCGGCCGGGCCACAGGTACAATCGCCCGTGCCGATCCTGCCCGTCGACAAACCGCTGGGTCCGAGCTCGCACGACGTGGTGGCGGAGGCGCGGCGGCGCCTGGGCACCCGGCGGGTAGGGCACGCCGGCACGCTCGACCCCCTCGCCACGGGGGTGCTGGTGCTGCTCGTCGGCGGCGCCACCAAGCTGTCCCCATACCTGACGGGCAGCGACAAGGAGTATTTGGCGTGGGTGTCGTTCGGCGCCGGCACCGCCACGCTGGATGCCGAGGGGCCGGTGATCGCCGAGGCGGACGCCTCCAGCGTGGACGCCGAGCGTGTGGCCGCCGCCCTGCCGCCGTTCCTCCGGCTCAGCGAGCAGCGCCCCCCCGCGCACTCCGCAGTCAAGCGCCAGGGCGTGCGCAGCTACCGCCGTGCCCGTCGCGGCGAAGAGGTGCTTCTTCCGCCCAGGCCGGCGGGCTACCTCCGCTTGGCGATGCTCTCCTTCGCGCCGACCCGCGCCGGCTTGCCGGCGGCCTTCGCGCCGGCGGAGGACGGTTCGTGGGCGCCGGCCGCGGACGGCTACCGGCCGCGCCTGCCCGAAGCGCTGGCGCCTCTCCCCACCGCCCTGATCGCCGCGCGCGTGCGCGCCGGAACCTACCTGCGCGCGTTCGCGCGCGACCTCGGCGCGGCAGTGGGGGTCCCGGCGCACCTCGCCGGGCTGGTTCGCACCCGTGCGGGGCGCATCGGGCTCGAGCGCGCCCGTCCCCTCGAGCAGCTCGCGAGCGACACCGGCATCTCCGCCGTGGACGCCCTGCCTTACCCGCCGATCGCTCTCGAGGCGGACGCCGCGCGACGGGTGCGCCTGGGCCAGCGTCCGGCGGCGGACTTCGAGGGACGGGTGTCCCTCATCGGGCCCGATGGACGGCTGGTGGCGGTCGCCGAGGCCAGCGCCGGGCGCGTCGCACTGTTGCGCGTCTGGGACGCTGACGAGGCGGACTGAGCCGGCCGCGGCCGGGCGGGCACGAGCAGGGTACCCAGGGGCGCCGACGCGCCCGGCCGCAAGGCGGGCCAGGCGCTAGACTGGGGCGTGCATTTCCGATGACGAAGGCCCGGCGCGACCGGGCGGGGAGACCAACATGGACATCGGCATTCCCAAGGAGATCAAACCCCAAGAGTACCGCGTGGCGGCGACGCCGGGCGCGGTCCACGCGCTGTGCGACGCCGGGCATCGCGTGTTCGTGGAGCACGCAGCCGGCGAGGGCAGCGGCTTCTTCGACGACGACTACCGCGCGGCCGGCGGCACCATCGTCGGGAGCGCCGCAGAAGCGTGGAGCCAGCGCCTGGTGCTGAAGGTGAAGGAGCCGATCAGCAGCGAGTTCGCCTTCCTGCGCGACGACCTCATGCTCTTCACCTACCTTCACCTGGCCGCCGCCAGGCCCCTGACCGATGCCCTCCTGGCGAGCGGCACCACGGCCATCGCCTACGAGACGGTGCAACTGGACAACGGCAGCCTGCCGCTGCTCACCCCCATGAGTGAGGTCGCCGGGCGCATGGCCACCCAGGTCGGCGCTCACCACCTCGGCAAGTTCCTCGGCGGTCGCGGCGTCCTCCTGGGCGGGGTGCCGGGCGTGGAGGCCGGTGAGGTCGTCATCCTCGGCGGCGGCGTGGTCGGCACCAACGCCGCCAAGATCGCCATGGGGCTGGGGGCTCGGGTGACCCTGCTGGACATCAACCATGCGCGCCTCCAGTACCTCGACGACGTGTTCAGCGGGCGCATCCAGACGCTGTCGAGCAACCTCGCCAACATCCGCGCCATGGTCGAGCGCGCCGACCTGGTCGTCGGAGCGGTGCTCATTCCGGGCGCCCTCGCACCCCACCTGGTGACGCGCGACATGCTCGGGGTGATGCGGCCGGGCAGCGTGATCGTCGACGTCGCCGTCGACCAGGGCGGCTGCATCGAGACGATCCACCCGACCACGCACGACGCCCCCACCTTCGTGGTGGACGGCGTGGTGCACTACGGCGTGGCCAACATGCCGGGCGCCGTCCCCAACACCAGCACACGCGCGCTGTCGAACCAGACGCTTCCCTACGCACTGGATCTGGCGGCCGGCGGCACGGCGGCACTGCTGGCCGATCGCGCCCTCTTGCGGGGGCTGAACACCCACGCCGGCGCGCTCACCTACCCCGCGGTCGGGGCGGCCTTCGAGCTGCCGACGCGCGATCCCGAAGCGGTGCTGGCGCGCACCGCGCAGGCGGCAAGCTAGCCGGCGCAGCCGGACCGCCTTCCGCAACGGCTCACCGCAGCCGGGCCAAGGCCCGCCGGATGAGCGCCTCGGCGCTGTCGTCCGGGTTCTCTGCCAGCAGCTCGGCAATCGCGGCCTTCACCTGCGACTCGCGGTAGCCGAGCGAGACGAGCGCCTCGGCGGCGTCCTCGCCGGCCCCGGTGAGCAGCCTTCGACGCTTCCCGGTGCCCCCGGGACCGGCCAGCAACTCCTCGGGGATGCGGTCCTTGAGCTCGAGCACGATCCGCTCGGCCGTGCGGCGGCCGACGCCCGGCGCGCCCGTGAGCAGCCCCGGGTCCTGCTCGACCACCGCCGACGCGATCAGCGCCGGCGGCAACGCCGACAAGATGGCAAGCGCCAGCTTGGGCCCCACCCCTCCCACGTCGAGCAGACGCCGGAACAGCAGCAGCAGGTCCCGGTGATGGAAGCCGTAGAGCACCGGCGTCTCATCGCGGACCGTCAGGTGCGTGTGCAGCGTGGCCGGCTTGCCGACGCGGCACTGTGCCAGCGTCGCTGCCGGCGCCCAGGCCTCCACGCCCAGCCCGCCCGCCTGCACCACCACGCTGGACTCACGCACCTCGCGCACCACGCCTTCCAAGAAGGCGATCACGACTCTCCGAAGAGTGGCGCGAAGATGATGTCGTAGCCGATGTCGGCGAGGCACGAGCACCCCGTCATGCGCATGGCGTAGTGCAGCTCGGCCTCGAGGCTGGCCAGCGGGCGGTCGCTCTCGACCACCAGAGCCTCGGCGCCCACCGCCAGATAGCGCAGCACGTCGACACCGTCTCGCACCGGGCCGCCGGCCACGATCAGGAGCATCCCGGCCACGGCGTCGATGATCTCGGGTAGAACGTCGACCACGGCCGGACCGCCCAGCCTCGCGCCCGCCACCGACTGCACCACGACGGCCTCGAGTCCGGCCTCGGCGACGACCTCGGCATCGGAGGGACCGGCCACGCCGAACACCCACAGCGGGCAGTTCGCGGCAGCCCGCAGCTCGGCGAGGTCCTCGCGCGTGCGCGGCCGCCAGGCGCCGCGCCCGAACGGCGCCGTGTCGGCCAACGGCGCCATGTCGAGCCCGATGGCCGCGACGCCGAGAGCGCTCAGGTCGCGCACGGCGGGCATGAGCTCGCCCATCTTGGCCGGCCCCAGCAGCGCCAGGCTGTCGCCCGGCGCGTGACGAGCCGGGTCGGCGAGCACGGCCTCGGCATCGACGACCGCCGGCAGGCCCGCCTCGTGGCCGACGTCGGGCCGCCTCCGTGGCACCATCGGTGAGGTCAGCGGGCGGCCCAGCAGGGTGGTGCGCGTGTCCACCTCATGCACCTCGTGCAGCAACCGAGGGATCAGCTGGTAGCCGTCCAGGGCGGCGATCTCGCTTTCGCTCATCCGCCCCATGATAGCAGGCCGGCGGGGCGCTCCCGGGTCCGGGTGGCCGCCGCCGGCGCCCTCCAGCACGGCCTGGCCCTTCATGTCTGTCCCTTGACAGCCCTGGGGCGCGAGCCTAGAATCCTTCGACGGCGCGGCCGGGGTCAGGCGCGGTCGCGACCCGAGAGGATCGCAGCTTGATCACCGTTGACGGCATCGCCAAGACCTTCGACGACGTGCGCGCCGTAGACGGTCTCAGCTTCCACGTAGACGCCGGTGAGGTCTACGGGCTGCTCGGCCCCAACGGTGCCGGCAAGACCACGACCTTGCGCATCCTCGCCACGTTGCTGCGGGCCGACGCCGGCTCGGCGCGCGTGGCGGGCTTCGACGTGACCACCCAGAGCGAGCAGGTGCGTCGCTCGATCGGCGTGGTGAACGGCGGCATGGGGCTGTACGACCGGCTCACGGGCCGTGAGACGCTGCACTACTTCGGACGCCTCTATGGCATGTCGCGAGCGGCGATCGACGAGCGTATCCATGTCCTGGACGACCTGCTGGAGCTGGGCGACATCCTCTCGCGGCGAGCCGGCGGCTACTCGAGCGGCATGAAGCAGAAGATCGTGATCGCCCGCGCGGTGCTTCACGATCCGCCCGTCATCTTCTTCGATGAGGTCACCAGCGGCCTCGACGTGGTGGCGCGCCGGGCGGTGCTCGACTTCGTGCGCCGCTACCCGGGCGAGAGCCGCGCCGTCGTGTACTCCACGCACGTCATGAGCGAGGTGGAGGAGCTGTGCGACCGCGCGTGCATCATCTACCGAGGCAGCAAGATCGCCGAGGGGAGCATCGCGGAGCTCGTGCGCATGGGCGCAGGCCGGAACCTCGAGGACGCCTTCTTCCAGCTCGTGGAGCGCAGCGGCATGCGGCCGTCCGCCGCGGAGGCGGCGCCGTGAGGCCCGCGATGATCGGCCGTGTGGCCGCCAAGGAGATCCTCTCCACGCTGCGTGACCAGCGCGCCATCATCTCCAACCTGCTCATCCCGCTGCTGGTGCTGCCGGTGGTGATGCTGGGCCTGCCGCTGCTCCTCGGCGGCCTCTTCCAGCGCGAGCAGGTCACGGTCACGGAGGTCGGCGTGGCGGGCCGCGCCAATCTGCCGCCCGAGCTGGTGTCGTTGCTGGAGGCGCAGCACGTCAGGCTGCAAACCGTCAACGACCCGGAGGTCGCCGTCAGGGACGGCAAGGTGCCGGTCGCCATCCGGGTGCCGGCCGGCTTCCGTGCCGGCATCGCCTCCGGTTCCGGCTCCGACCTCACGCTGTACAGCAAGAGCGGCAACATGAAGAGCGAGCTGAACGCCAACAAGATCCAACAGGCGGTGGCCGACTACACCCGCAAGCTGGTGTCGGCGCGGCTCCAGGCGGCCGGTCTGGACCCGGGCATCCTGCAGCCGGTGAAGGTGACCACCGTCGACGCCAGCACCGCCGCCGAGAAGCGCAGCGGCCAGCTGTCCTGGTTGATCCCCTTCTTCATCGCCATCTGGACGCTCACCGGCGGCCAGATGACGGCGATCGACGCCACCGCCGGCGAGAAGGAGCGCGGCACCCTCGAGGCGCTTCTGGTCACGCCGATACGGCGCACCGAGGTGGTGCTCGGCAAGTTCCTGGCCACGCTCACCTTCGGGCTTAGCGCCGCCGTCATGGCGATCCTGGGCTACGTGGTGGGCGGTGCCATCGTGAGCTCGGTGTTCCAGCCCCGCCTCGGCGGTCAGGCGGCGAGCATCGTCCAGGTGATGGGTGGCTCGCTGGACATCTCGCCGCCTTCGGTGCTGCTCCTGCTGGTCAGCGCGCTGCTGCTGGCCGGAACCATCGCCGCCCTGCTGCTGGGCATCACGCTGTTCGCGCGCTCGTTCAAGGAGGCCCAGAGCTACGTGGCGCCGCTGTCCATCCTGCTGATCCTGCCGGCCGTGGGGCTCCAGTTCAAGGACCTCCTCGGCTTCGGCAACGGTGTGTACATGATCCCGATCTTCAACGCGCTCGTCCTGATGGACGACATTGTGAAGGGAGCCGCCCGCGCCAACGCGGTGCTGACGACCTGGCTCACGCTGCTGGCGGTCATCGCACTGCTGTTACGCTTCGCGCAGCGTAACTTCCACCGCGAGGGCGTGATCTTCAGGGTGTGACGCCCGGCGCTCTCAGGTGGGCGGGTCACCGGGCAGCGTCGACTGGCGATAGGGTGTGTCCACCGGCGGGCCGCCCGGCAAGCGCCCGTATAGCCGTGCCAGCTCGTGGAGTTGAGGCGCCAGCCACTCCGGCAGGTCGCTCCAGGCGAATCGCCACGACCAGTTGCCCGAGGCCCGGCCGGGCGTGTTCATACGGGCCTCGCTGCCCAGGCCCAGCACGTCCTGCAGTGGCGCCATCGCCAGCTCGGCCACCGACCCCTGCGCCAGCCGGATGAACTCCCAGGCGAGGTTGCCTTCGTCGCGCGCCAAGTAGCGCCGGACGAAGTCGCGCTCCGTCTCCGGTGCCTGCGCGTACCAGCCGGCCGTGGTGTCGTTGTCGTGGGTGCCGGTGTAGACGACGCAGTTTCGCGGGTAGTTGTGGGGCAGGTAGGGGTCGGACGCGTCGCCGGCGAACGCGAACTGCAGCACCTTCATGCCCGGAAGGCCGTTGTCGTCGCGGAGCTTCTCGACGGCCGGGGTGATCACGCCCAGGTCCTCGGCGATGATCGGCAGCTCCCCCAACGCCCCCTTCAAGGCATCGAAGAACGCCTGGCCGGGGCCCTCCGCCCAGCGGCCCTGGACCGCGGTCGGCTCGCTCGCGGGGATCTCCCAGTATGCCTCGAAGCCTCGGAAGTGGTCGACGCGCACGATGTCGAAGAAGGCCAGCGTCGCTCGGAAGCGCCGAATCCACCATGCGAAGCCGGCCTCCCGCATGCGCTCCCAGCGGTACAGGGGGTTTCCCCAGCGCTGACCCGTCGCGCTGAAGTAGTCCGGCGGCACGCCGGACACGACCGTGGGGCGCCCGCCGGCATCGAAGTGGAACAGCTCGGGGTGCGACCAGGCGTCGGCGGAGTCCAGCGACACGAAGATGGGGATGTCACCCACGATGCGCACCCCCTTGCCGTTGGCGTAGGCGCGCAGGCGACCCCACTGGCCGTAGAACCAGTACTGCCACAGGGCGTGACGCCGCCGGCCCCGAGCCAGCGACGCCCGCGCGTCGGCGAGCGCCGAGCTTCGCCGCAGTCTGAGGCCCTCGTCCCACTCGATCCAGGCCGCACCGCCGTGCGCCTCCTTGAGCGCCATGAACAGCGCGAAGTCGTCGAGCCAGGCGTCCTCGCGCTCACAGAACGCCGCGAACGCCTCGCGCTCGCCCGTGGGCGCCCGCTCCTCGAAGCGCTCCGCGGCACGCGTAAGGAGCGCCAGCTTCGCCGGGATGACGGCGCCGTAATCCACCTCGCGCCCGCCCGGCCGGCCGAGCCCCGCCAGCTCGTCCGCGCTCAGCCAGCCCTCGTCCGCCAGGCGCGCCAGGCTCAGCAGGTAGGGATTGCCCGCGAACGCGCTGAACGCCTGGTAGGGGCTGTCGCCGTACCCCGTGGGACCCAGCGGCATCACCTGCCAGATCCGCTGCCCGGCGGCCTCCAGGAAGTCGACCCAGGCATGCGCGTCGGCCCCGAGCTCGCCGATGCCGGTGTCGCCCGGCAACGAGGTCGGGTGCAGCAGGATACCGGCACTGCGTGACATCGCCATGATGCGGCCTCCGGAACGCGGACGAGGGCTCAGGACGCCGACGCCGCCTCGTCCGGCAGCGCCTCCAACGCATCCAGCACCTCGGCGGCCGTGGCGAAGCGCGCGTCCGCATCCTTCGCCAGCAGCCGGCCCAGGAGCGCCTCGAAGGGCACCAGCGAAGGATCGATCCGCGACGCCGGCGTCGGGTGCTCGCGGCTGTGTGCCGCCATCACCTCGCCCACGGTGCCGGTGAACGGCAGCTCACCCGTCAGGCCCCAGTAGAGGATGACGCCGATGGCGTAGAGGTCGCTCGCCGGCGTCACGGCCTCGCCGCGCGCCTGCTCGGGGCTGAGGTAGGCGATCGTGCCGGCCAGCGTTGCCCGCGGCTGCGGCTCGTCGACGTGCACGGCAAGGTCGAAATCCAGCAGTCTGGCGTGACCGCTGCGCTCGACCAGGATGTTCTCGGGCTTGACGTCGCGATGCACGATTCCGGCCTCGTGGAGGTAGCGTAGGCCGTCCACGATGCCGCGCATGCTGGTGAGGAACAGCGAGCGTCCGGGCTTCGCGGCGAGCCACCGGCCGAGGCGCTCACCGGGGGCGAACGGCATGAGGACGCCGGGATAGCCCGCCACGACCACGCTGGCCTCCACCGGGTTGAGATGGGGATGGTCCAGGACGTGGCCGATCTCCAGCTCCCGCTCGGCGCGCCGCCGGCGCGCGACCGGAAAGAGCTTGACCGCCTTCACACGGCGGCCGTCGCTGACGAGGTAAACGCGCGCCACCGCACCCTTGCCGATCTCCCGCAGGACCTGAAGGTCCTCGCCAAAACGCGTCCCGATCACGTCCACGTCGGACCAGGATAGCGCGACGTCAGCGTGCCGTGCTGCGAGGCTTACTACTCGCGTCCCGCGCTCGGCCGGCACCTCAACGGCGGATCAGCACGCCCTCCCGGACCAGCGCCGCGAAGGCCAGACGCTCGCTCTGATCGGCGCTGGTGGCGTCCGGCACCCGCAACAGAACGTGCCTGAAGCCGGCGCGCAGCGCTGCCGCACGCGTCCTGCGCACGAAGGCGTGAACCTCCTCACGATAGGCGCGGACCTCCTGCGGCCCCGCCAGCAGCCGCTCCCCCGTCTCTACGTCGACCACCTCGAGCTGGCCTTCGGCGGGGTCCAGGTCCGCGTCGCTCATCACCTGCAGCAGGCCCGCATCGAGGCCGCGCGCGCGCAGCGCCGCCAGCGCCCCCTGCAGCGGCACATCTTCGAGGAAGTCCGACACAACGAGCGCCAATGCCGCGCCGCGCACCGGCGGCAGCGCCAGCGCGAAACGCTTCAGCGCGGTCACCGGCGCGAAGTCGGCGCCGGTCAGCGTTCCCGCCTCCTCGACGAAGCGCCAGCTCTCGCCCACGGCTTCAAGGCCCTGCGCCGGCCGGCTGCCGCGGCCGTCGAACAGGTGCAGCTGGGTGGGGGCGTCCCGTTGCGCCACGTACACCAGCAGCTCCGTCAGCGCCCGGGCGTAGCGCGCCTTGCCGGCGAGGGCCATGCTCGGGCTGGTGTCGAGCAGGACGTGCAGGCGGATGGCACGCTCGGCCTGGAACAGCCGCGTCATCAGCCTGCCGGTGCGCGCGTACACGCGCCAGTCGACGTACCTGAGCTCGTCCCCGAGCTGGTACGGGCGGAAGTCGTGGAACTCTACGCTCTGGCCTGGCTCGCTCGCCATGCGCTCGCCCGACTCACGCGAGAGCGCGCGCGAGGCCAACGCGTAGCGGTCGAGCAGCGTACGGCTGCGTGCGGAGATCACGGTCGTTCCCGCTGGCGCCGCCGCCCTCAGCGCGCGGCGCGGTCGACGCGCTGCAGCACCTCCTGCAGCACGCCGTCGGGGTCGGCGCCCTCGACCTCGGCCTCGAAGCTCAGCAGCAGCCGGTGACGCAGCGCGGGCAGCAGCGCACGGCGCACGTCCTCCAGCTCCACGTTGGGCCGGCCGGCGGCGAGGGCGTAGCCCTTGGCCGCCAGCGTCATCGCCTGCGCGCCGCGCGGGCTCGCGCCCAACCTGACCAGCGCGTGCTCATGGGTGGCCTCCACCAGGCGCACGATGTAGTCCAGCGCCGCTCCGGCCACAGGAACCGCGCGCACCACACGCTGCAGCTCCAGCAACTCGGCTCGCGAGAACACGGCGGGGGGCGGCTCCGGCTCCGGCCCGGTGGTGCTGAGCAGGATGCGCGTCAGCGTCTCGCTGTCGGGCCTGGATATGAGCACCTTGAACAGGAAGCGGTCGAGCTGCGCCTCGGGGAGCGGGTAGGTGCCCTCCATCTCGATGGGGTTCTGCGTCGCCAGCACCAGGAACGGCTCCTCGAGCACGTACCGCGTGCCCGACGCCGTCACCGCGCGCTCCTGCATGGCCTCCAGCAGCGCCGACTGGGTCTTGGGCGTAGCGCGGTTGATCTCGTCTGCGAGCAACACGTTGGTGAACACCGGGCCGCGCTGGAACTCGAAGCGGCCACCGCCGGCCGCCTCGATGAACACGGTGGTACCGGTGACGTCCGCGGGCATCAGGTC
>CAYOXR010000366.1:0-1703 GCA_964407955.1 uncultured bacterium
CGTTCACTCTACGGTGACGCTCTTGGCGAGGTTGCGAGGTCGATCGACGTCGCGCTCGAGGCGTACTGCCGTCTCGTAGGCGAGCAGTTGCAGGGGCACGACGTTGACGATGGGCGAGAGCAGCTCGTGGACACGCGGCACGTAAAGCACCTCATCGGCGTGCTCGGCGATGACCGTGTCGCCGTCGCTCGCCACGGCGATGACCGTGCCGTCACGGGCCCGCACCTCCTGCAGGTTGGACACCGTCTTGCCATAGAGCGCGGAGGCCGTGGCGACGGCCACCACAGGCATGTCGGCATCGATCAGGGCGATGGGGCCATGCTTCATCTCGCCGGTAGCGTACGCCTCCGCATGGATGTAGCTGATCTCCTTGAGCTTGAGCGCTCCCTCGTACGCCGTGGCCACGTTCACGCCGCGCCCCAGGAACAGGTAGTCCCGACGCGACTTGAAGCGCTCCGCCACCGCCGCCACGGGAGCGCGCCTGTCCAGCGCGGCCTCCAACTGCTGCGGAAGGCGCCGCAGGCCACGCAGCAGCTCCTCGGCCAGATCGGCGGACAGGGTGCCGCGCGCACGGCCGAGGTCGATGGCCAGCAGCACGAACGCTCCCAGCATGGCCGTGTAGACCTTGGTGCTCGCCACGCCGATCTCGGGGCCGGCACGGATGTAGAGCACGTCGTCGGCTTCGCGGCTGATGCTGGAGCCCTTGACGTTGATGATGCCCAGGGTGCGCGCGCCGCGGCGCCGCGCCTCGCGCAGCGCCTCCAGCGTGTCGATGGTCTCGCCGGACTGCGACACCACCACACATAGCGTGCGCTCGTCCATGACCGGCTCGCGGTAGCGAAGCTCGCTCGCCACCTCCACCTCGACCGGCAACCTGGCCAGCCGCTGGAGCAGCACCTGCCCCACCAGGCCCGCGTAGAACGCGGTCCCGGCAGCCGTCACCACCACCCTGTCGATGGCGCCACGGTCGAAGTCCAGCTCGAGCTTGACGTCACGGCCGTTGCCCGCCAGGCGACCGTCGAGCGTCTGCTGCAGGCCGACCGGCTGCTCCATGATCTCCTTGAGCATGTAGTGCGGGTACCCGCCCTTCTCGGCCGACTCGGCGTCCCAGTCGATGGTGGTCGGCGGCCGGCGGCGCGGCGTCCCGTCGAGACCCGTGATGTGGACGGCGCGCTCGGAGAGCACCGCCACGTCGCCGTCCTCCAGGAAGACGAGCCGCCGGGTGTAGGGCAGGAGTGCGGGCACGTCGCTGGCCAGCAGCGTCTCGCCCTCGCCGAGGCCGATGACCAGCGGGCTGGTGGCGCGCGCGGCCACGATGACGTCGTGATCGGCATGGGCAAGCACGAGCGCATAGGCGCCCGACACCTCCGCGAGCGCCGAGCGCACCGCGGCCGCCAGGCGCCCGTCGCCCGGCTCGCCGGCCGGCAGGCGCGCGTAGTGGTCCTCGATCAGGTGCACCAGCACCTCGGTGTCGGTCTCCGACACGAAGCGGTGTCCGTCCGCCTCGAGGCGCGCCTTGAGCTCGAGGTAGTTCTCGACGATGCCGTTGTGGATGACGGCGAGACGGCCGTCCTCGGAAAGGTGCGGGTGCGCGTTGACGTCGTTGGGCTTGCCGTGCGTCGCCCAGCGCGTGTGTCCCAGGCCGATGCGGCCGTGCAGCGGGGCGCCCGCCAGGGCGTCTCGGAGCACGGCGAGCTTGCCGG
>CAYOXR010000367.1:0-3361 GCA_964407955.1 uncultured bacterium
GCGCGTTGAGGATCGGCCAGTCGGCGATGGCATCGCTGCCGTCGCGCATGGCCTCGGTCTCGCGGTTGGGTGAGGCCACCGAGCCGCTGTCGAGGTGGTCGCGGCCGATCACGATGGGGGCGCTAACCTCGCCGGAGGCCACCAGCTCGTTCATGATGAGCCCCAGCTTGGCCCGGTCGCCGTAACCGAGCCAGCAGATGCGCGCGGGCAGGCCCTGGAAGGCGACGCGCTCGCTCGCCATGTGGATCCAGCGCGTCAGCCGCTCGTCTTCAGGGAACGCCTCCAGGATGGCGCGGTCGATGCGGTCGATGTCGGCCGGGTCGCCCGACAGCGCCGCCCAGCGGAACGGCCCCTTGCCCTCGCAGAACAGCGGCCGCACGAAGGCGGGTACGAAGCCAGGAAAGTCGAAGGCGTTGTCCACGCCCACGTCCTTGGCCTGCTGCCGGATGTTGTTGCCGTAGTCGAAGACGACCGAGCCCTGCTGCTGGAGAGCGAGCATGGCGCGCACGTGCTCGGCCATGCTGGCCTTGGCGCGAGCGATGTAGGCGTCGGGGTCGCGCCGGCGCAGGTCCCGGGCCTCGGCCAGCGTGAGGCCGTTGGGGACGTAGCCGTTCAGCGCGTCGTGCGCCGAGGTCTGATCGGTGGTGAGGTCGGGCACGCGGCCGCGCCGCGCCAGCTCGGGAAAGATGTCGGCGGCGTTGCCCAGCAGGCCCACCGAACGCGCCTCGCCTGCCTCGACGTAGCGCTCCACGCGCGCCAGGGCGTCGTCCAGGTCGCCCGCGACCTCGTCGAGGTAGCGCGTCTTCAGGCGCCGCTCGAGGCGGTCGGGATCCACCTCGACGATCAGGCACACGCCCCCGTTCATGGTCACCGCCAGCGGCTGGGCGCCGCCCATGCCGCCGCAGCCGGCGGTGAGCGTCCAACGCCCGCGCAAGCTGCCGCCGAAGTGCTGGCTGGCCGCCTCCGCGAAGGTCTCGTAGGTGCCCTGGAGGATGCCCTGCGTGCCGATGTAGATCCAGGAGCCGGCCGTCATCTGGCCGAACATCGTCAGACCGGCGGCCTCCAGTCGCCGGAACTCCTCCCAGGTGGCCCACGCCGGCACCAGCATGGCGTTGGCGATGAGGACCCGGGGCGCCATCTCGTGCGTGCGGAACACGCCCACCGGCTTGCCCGACTGGATGAGCAGCGTCTCGTCGTTCTCCAGCCGCCTCAAGGTCGCCACGATGGCGTCGAACGCCTCCCAGCTGCGCGCCGCCTTGCCACTTCCCCCGTAGACGATGAGCTCCTCGGGCTTCTCGGCAACCTCCGGATCGAGGTTGTTCATCAGCATGCGCAGCGCTGCCTCTTGCTGCCAGCCCTTGCAGGTGCGTTCGACGCCGCGTGGCGCCTTCACCGTTCGCGCGTTGACTGCCATGCCGGTCGCGCTCCTCTCTTAGCCGATGTCTCCAGGGTACTTCGCCTCTTCGCCATGGCGAGCGCCGCAGGCGCTGGCGTTGGACAAGCGCCTTCGCTTACGCTCGTGCACGACGGTGGCGTCAAGGCCGCCATGGGCCGGGCGCGCCGCCATTGGACAAGCCGCGTGGTGAACGCTCGACGAGATTCGGGACTCGCCCGCCGTGTTCTTCCCCGAAGGGCTGGCCGAGCTGCTCGAGCCGGTCGTAGCGGGCCGCCTCCCCGACGTCCCGACGCAGCTCACACGGATCTAGGACGCTGCCTTCGTCGGCTGCATCCACAGCGGCCAACCGTCGCTCACGGGCCCAAATGGAGCAGCCGCACGATCAAGAGCGCGATCGCCCCCAGGATCACGAGCATGACGAGTGCGGCGGCGAGGCCGCCGCCGAACCCGCGCTGCTTCGAGTAGTAGCTCCAGAGCAGCAACAGGGCCACCACAGCGACGAATCCGATCAGCGTGTTCGAGCTCATGTCAGCACCCCCCGGCGGAACGTCGTGGGCCGCGGAGCGCTGGATGCGAAGGGGGTCGATCCCCGGCCCGGCAACCCAGAATAGGCGAGGCGCTCCCGAGGGGGAGCGCCCGCATCGCTTTCGCTGTATTGGAGCGTCAGCCCGTGAAGCCCTCCAGCAGTCGGTTGAGCGTGGCGCTGGGGCGCATCGCCTGCGATGCGCGGACATCGTCCAGCAGGAAGTAGCCGCCGAGATCGACGGGCGAGCCCTGCGCAGCCAGCAGCTCCTCGGCGATCGTGGCTTCGTTCGCCGCCAGCGACTCCGCCAATCCCGCGAAGCGCGCCGCCAGCGCCGGGTCGTCCTTCTGCGCCGCCATCTCCCGTGCCCAGTACAGCGCCAGGTAGAAGTGGCTGCCGCGGTTGTCGATCTCGTTCACCTTGCGCGAGGGCGCCTTGTTCTCGTCGAGGACCCGCGCCGTGGCGCGGTCGAGGGTCTCTCCGAGCAGGCGCGCCGCCGTGTTGCCCGCCGCCACGCTGAGATGCTCGAGGGAGGCGGCCAGGGCGAGGAACTCGCCCAGCGAGTCCCAGCGCAGGTGTCCCTCGGCGACGAACTGCTGCACGTGCTTGGGCGCGGACCCGCCGGCGCCGGTTTCGAACAGACCGCCGCCCGCCATCAGCGGCACGATCGACAGCATCTTGGCGCTGGTGCCCACCTCGAGGATGGGGAAGAGGTCGGTGAGGTAGTCGCGCAGCACGTTGCCGGTGACGGAGATGGTGTCCTTGCCCTGGCGCAGGCGCTCGCAGGAGAAGCGCGTGGCCTCTTCGGGCGACTTGACGTGGATCTCCAGGCCGTCGGTGTCGTGCTCCTCCAGGTAGCGCTCGACCTTGGCGATGAGCTGTGCGTCGTGCGGCCGCTCCCGGTCGAGCCAGAACACCGCCGGGGCGCCGCTGGCGCGCGCCCGCGTGACGGCGAGCTTGACCCAGTCGCGGATGGCGTCGTCCTTGGCCTGGCACATGCGCCAGATGTCGCCCGGCTCGACGTCGCGCTCGAGCAGGACGTTCCCCGCCGCAGACACGACGCGGATGATGCCCGCGGTCGGCGCCTCGAAGGTCTTGTCGTGTGAGCCGTACTCCTCGGCCTTCTTCGCCATCAATCCGACGTTGGGCACGCTGCCCATGGTGCGCGGGTCGAAGGCGCCGTGCGCCTTGCAGTCCTCGATGACCGCCTGGTATACGCCCGCATACGAGCTGTCGGGGATGACGAACTTGGTGTCGTGCTGCTCGCCGTCCGGCCCCCACATCTGGCCCGAGGCGCGGATGGCGGCCGGCATGGACGCGTCGACGATCACATCGCTCGGCACGTGGAGGTTCGTAATGCCCTTGTCGGAGTTCACCATCGCCAGCTCCGGGCCGGCGCCGAGGGCGGCCTTCAGGTCGGCCTCGATGGCGCTTCGCCGAGC
>CAYOXR010000368.1:0-2093 GCA_964407955.1 uncultured bacterium
GCGACGAACGCAAACGCATCCTGGACATGCTGGCGGCAGGCCAGATCTCAGCCGACCAGGCTGCCGAGCTGCTGGAGGCCATCGGGCCCGCGGCGGAAGCACCCTCGGCGCCGGCCAAGCCGACCGGGACGGCGCGCTTGCTGCGCATCTCGATCGATGCCACGCGCCCCGACGGCAGCAAGGAGGCGACGGTGCGCGTCAACGTGCCCCTGGGCCTGGCCAAGTTCGCGGGGCGCTTCCTGCCGCCCGAGGCGCGTAGCCAGCTCGAGGAGCAAGGCATCGACCTGAGCACGCTGCTCGATTCGCTGAACAGCGACGTTCCCGGCGGCCGGCTGGTGGACATCGATGCCGTCGACGACGACAAAGGCACCACGGCCAAGGTCGTCATCGAGGTGGTTTGATGCTCGCGCTCCGCAAGCTCGACGGGCCCGGGCTGCGCTCCTACCTGGACGACGTCCGGCCCCGCGTGCTCGTGGTGCGGATACGGAGTCGGCGCAGGCGCTGGCTGTGGGCGGTGCCGATGGCGCCGTTCGAAGCGATCGTCGCCTTCGCCATCGGCGCCGCCCTGCTGGCCAGCGCCGGACTCGCGCTGCTGGCGCGCACCGAGCGCGGCCCCTGGCAGCGACTGCACGGCCGCCTCGCAGCCTTCACCGGTCTCGCCGGCATCGACGCCACCGGGTCCGACGCCTCGCGGCCCCTGGCGCGCCTGCTCGGCGGCCTGTCCGCCCTCGCGGGCTCGCATCCGGGCGGCCTCCTGCGGCTGCCCGCCGGCGAACCCTACGTCCGCGTGCGCTGGCGCGAGGGCGCCGTGGACCTGACGCCCTACTGATGCCGGAGTGGCGCCGCCGCGACGGCGCTGCGACCTCTCAGGGAGAACCATGATGCCCACACTGCCGATGCCCACCGCCTGCCCTGTGACCGGCGAGCCGCTCACCGTGACGCGCCTGGAGTGCGAGGCGTCCGGGGTGGCGATCGAAGGTCGCTTCGCTCCGAACGAGTTCGCGCTGCTTCCCGAGGATCAGCTGGAGTTCCTGCGCATCTTCGTCAAGGTCCGCGGCAACCTGAAGGAGGCCGAGCGCGTGCTGGGGCTCAGCTACCCCACCGTGCGCTTGCGCTTCGACGCGCTGTTGCGCACCCTCGGCTACGAGGCCACCGCCGAGGTGGGCGAAGAGCGCGCGGGTATCCTCGACCGCCTCGAGAAGGGCGAGATCAGCGCCGAAGAGGCGGCCAAGCAGCTGCAATCGCTGCGGCGGCGCAGCGGCTAGCGCCGGCCCGGCGCCGGCCCGCCGTCGGACCGCCGCCGTCGCGCCACCGCCGCGCGGCGCGCGCGACGGCGCCGGATTGCTGTCGACGGCGTGCAATCCACGCCACGGCGAGGGCCATCGGCTCCGGTATACTGACCACCTGATGGCGGATTACTACGAGCTGCTCGGCCTGGACCGCGACGCCGACGCGTCGGAAGTCAAGGCGGCGTATCGGCGGCTCGCTCTGAAGTACCACCCGGACCGCAACCCGGGCGATCGAGAGGCCGAGGAGAAGTTCAAGAACATCAACGAGGCCTACGCCGTGCTCTCCGACCCGGAGAAGCGCGGCCGCTACGACCGCTTCGGGACCGTCGACGAGGGCATGACCTTCAGCGGGGACATCTTCGACATCTTCGCGTCCGTCTTCGGGGGCAACGTGGCGGGGACGCGGCCGCGGCAGCGCGGACGGCCCGGCGAGGACCTCGAGGCCCAGCTGACCGTGACCCTGGAGCAGGCGCGCGCAGGCGAGACCTTGAAGGTCGACGTCACTCGCTACACGACCTGCGACCGCTGTCATGGCGAGCGGGCGGATCCCGACGGCGAAGGCAAGCACACCTGCCCGACCTGCCGGGGGACCGGCCAGGTCCGCAGCCAGGCGCAGTCGTTCTTCGGGCGGTGACACCCGTCCCGAACAACGACTGCGCCACGCGGCGGCCCAGGCCGGCGCAGGACGTGCAGGGTTCGGTGACGATCTCCCCCAGCCCGTGGCACTGGGGACAGCTGCGCGTGGTCACCACCGTGCCGAAGAAGGACTGCGCCTGGGCGCGCACCTGACCGGCGCCGTGGCAG
>CAYOXR010000369.1:0-2091 GCA_964407955.1 uncultured bacterium
CGCTGCGCGGCAACCTGCGTGAGCGGCTGGACCGCGTGTTCACGATGTTCCCGGACCTGGCGGCGTCACGCCAGAAGGCGGCGGGCAAGCTGTCAGGGGGTCAGCAGCACATGCTGGCCCTGGGGCTGGCACTGATGCTCAGTCCCAGGCTGGTCATGCTCGACGAGCCGACCGCCGGCCTGTCTCCCAAGTTCGCCATGTCCGCGCTCCAACACGTCGAGACCCTGCGGAGCCAAGGCGTCGCCGTGCTGCTCGTCGAGCAGAACGCTGCTGCCGCGCTGCAGCTGTCCGACTGGGCCTACGTCCTCGCCAGCGGGCAGAACCGCTTCGAGGACACCGGGCGTGCCCTGCTCGACAACCCCGAGGTGGGCAGCCTCTACCTGGGTAAGTAGTGGACCTCGAACGCGCGCTGGCCGCCATGTTCACGGCACACCAGCGTGAGGACCCGAGCGCGTCGCTCGGCGAGCTCGCCTTCCGGACCCTGCGGGAGAGCATCCTGCGCGGCCACCTTCAACCGGAACAGCGACTGAGCGAGAACCAGCTCGCCGCTGCCATGGGCGTCAGCCGAACGCCCATCCGCCAGGCCATCCACATGCTGGAGTCCGAGGGCCTGGTGACCACGCGCCGGCACCAGGTCAGCGTGCTCGGCTTCGAGGTCGACGGCCTCGAGGAGGTCTACCTGATCCGCCGCGCGCTCGAGGGGCTGGCCACCGAGCTGGCGGCCATCAACATGACCGACGAGGAGCTCGACGAGCTCGGTGAGGTGCTCGACCTGATGGAGTTCTACGTGCTCAAGGGGAACGTCTCAGCGCTCCGGCAGACCAGCCGGTCCTTCCACCAGCGCATCTATGACGGCTCCGGGAACCGGATGCTGCGGCTGATGCTGGGGAACCTGTGGAGCTACATCGAGAGCGCGCGCGGCGGCATGTCGACGAAGGAGGCCGTCACAGGCGACCCCCTCAAGAGCCACCGCATCATCCTCCGCGCGCTGCGTGATCGCGATCCGCTGCTCGCTCGGCGTCTGTCCGAAGGGCACGTCATGACGGCCAAGGACCGCATGCTCCGGGCCGTCCGCAGGGCCAAGCATTCACCGGGTCGGAGGATTCCTGACTACGACGCCGATCCCGTGGAGGAAAGGGGAACGACCGGAATGGCTGAACGCACGCCAAGTGCCGATATCGTCTGGGGTCCCGCGGAGGGGCCGGAGGAGGAGAACGAACGATGAAGAGCAATCGACTGCCCGTCCTCGCTGCGATCATCGCGGCCGCCTTGCTGCTCCCGGGGGCGCTCGCGCAGGGCAGCTTGAAGGTCGCCGTGGTCGGCCCCTACAGCGGCTTCGAGTCCTTCATCGGGCCCGACACGCTCAAGGGCGTCCAGCTCGCGACAGACCTCATCAACCAGAGCGGCGGGGTTATGGGGCAGAAGGTGGAGGTCTCCACCGGCGACACCACCGGCGACGCCATCGACGCCGTGCCCGCCATGCAGAAGGTCGTGAACGTCAACCACGTCAACGGGCTCGTGGGACCGTCGTCCGTGACGATCCAGGCCGCGCTGCCGTTCATCAAGAACCTCGACATCGTCGACGTGATGGTCGGCGGCACGACCGCCCTGGACAACAACGCCCTTCCGAACCTGTTCCGGACCACCCCGTCGGACTCGCTCATGGGCGTGGCGATGGCGTACTACGCCCATCAGAAGGGCTTCACGCGAGCGGCTGTGGTGTTCGGCACGAACGCGTCGGCTCAGTCGCTCAAGGCTCCGGTCGTCAACACCTTCAAGCAGGCTGGCGGGACGATCGTGGCCGACGTGGGCATCTCGCCCGGCCAGAGCTCGTACCGCAGCGAGATCCTCAAGATCTACGCGGCCAAGCCCGACGTCGTGTTCTTTCAGCTCGACCCCGGCACCGGCGGTACCTACTTCAAGGAAGTGACGGAGCTCGAGGGCACGTCGGTCCCCTACGTCGGCACGGACGTGACGGCGTCGGCAGACTTCATCAAAGCCGTGGGCGTGAAGACGGCGGATGCCATGATCACCTCCATCCAGGGGAGCTCCAGTGGCGGCAGCGGCGCGGGCGCGTTCAACAGCGCCTAC
>CAYOXR010000370.1:0-1750 GCA_964407955.1 uncultured bacterium
GGTACTGATCCCGTCCCTCGTGAACGTCTTCGGCGTGTACCTGATGGTCGTGTACTGGAACCAGGTACCGGACGAGCTGTTCGACGCGGCCATGATCGACGGCGCCAACGACGTCACGATCTTCTTCAGGGTCGGCCTGCCGAACATCCTGCCCGGCTTCACGACGCTGATCCTGCTCGCCTTCGTGACGGTCTGGAACAACTACTTCCTGCCTCTGGTGATGCTGAGCAGCAGCGACAAGTACCCGCTGATCCGCGGCATCCTCACGATCACGTCCCTGCAGGGCTTCCCCATCTACAACCTCAACATCATGGGGGCCTTCCTGACCAGCATCCCGCTCCTGATCATGTTCCTGGTCATGCAGCGCTTCCTCGCTCCGCAGCTCACGGGAGCCGTACGGTGACGACGCTGCGCCGTCGGCGGCCGCGTCCGCTCGCCGTGGCGCGAAGAACCGCCGATACGTCCATCGCCCCGGGGTGTGTGCTGAATGCTTGGGTGCGTAGCGGAAGCCGCTCGGTCGTGTGCCTGCTCGCCGGCGCCTTGTGGGTGGCGCTCGGGACCCTGTCTCCGGTGCTGGCCCAGGCGGCGACCACCGCAGGAACCGGCACCTTCACCAACCCCATCAAGGCTCGCCAGGGAGCCGACCCGTGGATGCTCTACTACCAAGGCGAGTACTACCTGGCGACGACCACCTGGAGCTCGCATCTCAGCATGCGCGAGGCACCGACCCTTGCCGGCCTGGCGACGGCACACGACGTGATCATCTGGATGGGCGACGCCCCAACGCGTTGCTGCAACATGTGGGCGCCCGAGTTCCACCTTCTCGACGGTCCCGACGGCCTTCACTGGTACCTGTACTACGTCGCCGGACAGGACGTGCATGATTACAACCCGACACAACGGCTGCACGTCCTCGAGAGCGAGGGCACGGACCCCATGGGCCCGTACCACTTCAAGGCCGACCTGATGCCCCAGCGCTGGGCTCTCGATCCCGACATCCTGAAGCTGAACGGCAAGCTGTATCTGCTGGGCACCTTCATGGAACGGGGCCAGGACCTGTTCATCGCGCCCCTCCGCGACCCCTGGACGCTGAGCGGACCGCCTGTGGTGCTGTCGAGGCCCTCACTGCTGTGGGAGCGGTTCGGCGCGCCGGTCGAGGAAGGTCCGGAGGCGCTGCAGCACGACGGCAACACGTTCATCGTCTTCTCCGCGAGCGGATGCTGGACCCCGAACTACGCGCTGGGGCTGCTGACCTACCGCGGCGGCGACCCGCTGGACCCCGAGTCCTGGCTCAAGGCGCCGGAGCCCGTGTTCCAGAGCGACAACGCCATCGGCGTGTTCGCCCCGGGGCACAACGGCTTCTTCACGTCGCCCGACGGCACGCAGGACTGGATCGTGTACCACGCCAACAGCTCACCGCTTGGCGGCTGCGACAACAACCGCAGCACGCGCGCGCAGCCCTTCGCGTGGAGGCCCGACGGCACGCCCGACTTCGGTGCGCCGATCCGGCTCGGCGTGCCGCTCGAGGAGCCTTCCGGCACCGTGGACGACGCTCTCCCGTAACGCCGGCCGGCCGCAGGGCGCCCGCCCCGGGCTCCGGTTCCGACGGCGGCACGGACGCTGTGTGGGTGGAAACGACGACGTAGGACGCCGCGCCCGACCATGCTTTCCGCACCACGCGTACCGGCTTGCCGGCAAGGTATACTTGCCTCACCACGGAAAGGAGGTGGTCCAGATAGACAAACGTGAC
>CAYOXR010000371.1:0-5254 GCA_964407955.1 uncultured bacterium
GCACGATCACGGTGCCTGCCGGCACGCCCCAGAGCGTCATCCAGACGCTGGCGTCCGCGCTCGCCACCGTGACGTCCGATCCCCAGTTCCAGAAGAAAATGGACAACCTCGGGTTCGTGCCGCTACACGAGGGCCCCCAGCAGTACAAGCAGCTGGTCCAACAGGAAACCGCGCAGTACGTCGCCGCCTTGGAGAAGACCGGCGCGTTGAAGCCGGCGGACGCCAAGGCCTACATGGACGAGCTGAAGGGCTCCTTGTGGTACCAGTAGGCGGCGAAAGCACCACCTAGCTCCTGGGGCCGCGTCCCGCTCGTGATGCGGGACGCGGCCCATGCCCGGTTCGGAACGATCGACCGCACAGAGGAGGCCCGACTTGCTCCTGATCCACTCCCTGACGGCCGCCCTTGGGCAGGTCTTCCTTCCGACCAACCTGCTCCTCACGTTCCTGGGGGTGGCAGGGGGCGTGCTCATCGGTGCCTTGCCGGGCCTCACCGGCACGATGGCCATTGCCTTGCTGGTGCCGTTCACCTACGGCATGAACCCCATCGGCGCCCTGGTCTTGCTCGGGGGGGTCTACGTAGGAGCGATGTTCGGAGGCTCGATCGCGGCGATCCTGGTCAACGTGCCGGGCACGCCATCGGCCATAGCCGCCACGTTCGACGGGTACCCTCTGGCCAAGAAAGGCAAGGCCCAGTACGCGCTGATGGTGTCGGTGGTGGGCTCCACGGCCGGAGGCATGCTCGGGGCGCTCGTGCTGCTGTTTCTCTCCCCCTTGCTGGCCGAGCTCGCGTTGCGGTTCGGCCCTCCCGAGTACTTCTGGCTGGGCGTGATGGGGCTCACCATCATCGGGACGCTCACGTCGAAATCGGTGTTCCAGGGGCTCGCCGGAGGAGCCCTCGGGGTGTTGATCAGCACCATCGGCTATTCCCCGTTCTCCGGCGTGCCACGCTTCACCTTCGGGCAGCCCGCGCTGCTGGGCGGCGTCGACCTGATCGTGGCTCTGATCGGTCTGTTCTCGATTCCCGAGGTCCTGAAGATGGCCGAGCACTGGCAGTCGACGTACTCGCTCGCGCGCTACAAGCGGGAGCGGGGCGTCCTGCGCGCAGCCGCCGTCAGGCTCGCGAGGAACGTGCCCGGGGTGATCCGTTCCTCCATCATCGGCGTGCTGATCGGGATCATTCCGGGCGCAGGGGGCAACGTGGCGGGCCTCGTCTCGTACAACGAGGCGGCCCGCGCCGCCCGCAAGGACGACGAGTTCGGCCATGGCCAGCCCGAAGGCGTGCTGGCGGCGCAGACCGCGACGCACGCGGAGCTGAGCGGTTCGCTCGTGCCGCTGCTGACGCTCGGCATTCCGGGCGCGCCGCAGGCCGCCGTCCTTCTCGGCGCCCTGCTCCTGCAGGGCCTGCGACCGGGACCGGCGCTCTACTCCGGTCCTGGGGCGAAGATCACCTACGCCTTCATCCTCTCCCTGTTCGTGGCCACCGCCATGATGCTCGTCGTCGGGGTGTTCGCGTCGCAGCTCTACGCCAACCTCTTGAACCTTCCGGTCCGCTATCTGATGCCTGTGATCTTGCTGCTGAGCACGGTTGGCGCCTTCGCCATCCGGAACAATCCCGCGGACATCGTGATCATGGTCGCGATCGGCGTGCTCGCGTACTTCCTTGAGAAGCTAGGGGTCCATCCCGGGACCATCGCGCTGGGCGTCATCCTGGGGCCGATCGTGGAGAACGGTCTGCTGCAGACGATGCAGATCGGGCAAGCCACGGGGTCGGTCTGGGCGCTGTTCTTCACGAGACCGATCTCGATCGTGCTGATCTTCCTGAGCGTGATGTCTGCCGGTTGGCCGCTGATCTCGCGGTACGTCGGCCGCGCCCGGCGCGGCCGTGCGGAGGGCGAGGGCCCGTCATGAACACCAGCCGCGTGCTCGGGGCCGCCATGGTCGTCGTGGCAGGGGGCTGGCTGTACTACGCCCACACCTACTCGTTCTGGGTGCGGGTCTTCCCTCAGGTGATGGGCTACGTGCTCCTGGCGTTCGGCCTGCTGCTGCTGGCGCAGAGCGTGCGGGCCGGACGTCAGCCGAACCCCTGGGCAGGCGCCGACTACCGGGCCGTCGCCCTCAGCATTCTCGTCATGGTCCTCTACGTCGTGTCTCTCGAGCTCCTCGGCTTCCTGCTCGGCAGCGTCCTGATGTTCATGGTGCTCGGCTTCTACCTCGGTCCGCGTTCCAGGCCGGTGAGGCGCGCGCTCATCACGTTGGCCTTCTCGGTCGGGCTCACGGGCGGGCTCTACCTGATCTTCGTGTACCTGTTCAACGTCCCACTCCCGCGCGGCGTCTGGATCTAACAGCCGGCCGACTCGCCGAGGTGTCGGTTGCATCCCGTGTGTCGCTCCAAGGTCCAGGCTGATCCCGGTCCCGGCTGACGCCGGCCCGAAGCGCCGCTCGAGCCGGGCGACCGCGACGCCAGTGAAGCGCGACTCCGGGCCGCACCCGGCCGCAGGAACTGGATCACCGTGTTCTGCACGACAATGGTGCACCAGGAAGGACTCGAACCCTCGAGCTACCGCTTATGCGCCAACTTCCATTTATGGTGAGGTAGCCCGAAATGCGCCGAGTGCCGGAAGCTTGTGTGAGACGGGATTAATTGATGTGCTCAACATGAGTGAGTACCTCTGAGTACGGGCTGCTGCGCCGAGTTGGCACACAAGAGGCACACAACAGTCTGGCATCCCGGGCTAGCAGATCCGCCATACGCTGGACCTTCCGGTTGCTAGAGGTTACGCGGCGGCGCGAGACGGGCCCATTAGCGTTCGCGGCCGCCGTTGCGGCGCACCTCCCGACTCACGCTGGAAGCCGCCCTGACCAACCTGAGAGCGATGGCTCTGATGGTGTCGCCGCGAGCGAGGCCGCGCGAGATCTCCTCCCGCTCGTGCAGGCTCAAGGCCCGCCTCGAGCGTCGACGCACCACCGGTGTGATGCCGCCGGTCACGGCAAGAATCTTGCGGATCGCGCTGCTCTCCCTGCCGAACGCCCGGCTGATGCTTCCTACCGACTCCCCACGCCTGCACCGCTCCCACAACTCCGAGCGCTGCGCCTCCGTCCACTTGGGCAATCTCCGTGCTCGCTGCACCGCCGCCCCGTCCCACCACCAAGAGAGTCCATCATGGCGTGTTGCAGCGACCGCTTGAACCCAAGGCCGTTATCCAGGGTAAAGTCCGGCAATGCCGCGACACTCCTAGCACTCGAGTCGCCGTCCGCCCCTGGCACCTGGTCGCGACCCTGTTCGAAGGGAGATGCGTATGGCCACCGTTCAGGTTCGCTACATCGTTCGCGATGTCGATGCTGCGATTGCGTTCTACACGGCCCAGCTCGGTTTCGAGCTCGTCATGCATCCCGCACCTCCGTTCGCCATGCTGCAGCGGGGCGACCTAAGGTTGGTGCTGAGCGCACCGAACCCCTCACCTGGGGGCGGGGCAACCCTTGCCGACGGGCGCGCGCCCGAGCCCGGAGGATGGAACCGGTTCGCCGTGCAGGTGGACAACCTTGATGCCGCGGTAGAGCGGCTGAAGGCATCGGGCGCGACGCTCCGCGGCGGCGTGGTCACGGGCGTCGGCGTTCGGCAGGCCCTCGTGGAAGACCCCTCCGGCAACCCGGTCGAGCTCTTCGAGCCGCTGCGCGACGAGGCAGCGCTGGAGCGCCCCGGCTGACCCGGGCAGGGCACCAGCCACGAATCCCGCTCATGACACTCGCCCTCCGTGCTCGCTGCACCGCCGCCCCCTCCCACCACCAAGAGAGTCCATCATGGCGTGTTGCAGCGACCGCTTGAACCCAAGGCTGATATGGCAGGTCAACTGATCAAGCGGGCGGATAGTACCTGGCTCGTGCGCGTGTACCTGGGCCGCGACGGCAAGGGGAGGCGCAAGTACGTGAACCGCACCGTGCACGGCACCAAGCGCGATGCGCAGATGATGCTGAACCGCCTGCTGGTAGCGCGCGACACGGGCCAGGTGGTAGAGCAGGCGCGGATGACCCTGGACGCGTACCTTGACCAATGGCTCGAGGCCGCCGTGAAGCCGCGCGTTCGGGCCAGAACCCATGCGGAATACAAGGCTACGCTCGAGCGCTACGTGAGGAAGCCGATTGGCGCGGTGCGGCTCGCGTCGCTCCGCGCCGTCGACATCCAGGACCTGTACACGCAGATGCAGGCGAACGGGCAGGGTGGCATGGTGCGCCTGACGCACACCCTGCTCAAGGGGGCGCTCCGGCAGGCGGTGAAGTGGGAGATGATCGCAAAGAATCCGGCCGATCACGTCGATCTTCCCAAGCGTCAGCGTGGCAGCAAGATTCGGGCCCTCACGCCCCCCGAGGTCGACTCCTTCCTCAAGGCGACGGTCAGCTCGAGGTGGAATGCGTTCTTCCACCTGCTCGTCGGCACCGGGCTGCGACCTTCGGAGGCGCTCGCGCTCACTTGGCGCGACGTGGATCTTGCGGCTGGCACGGTGACCGTGCGTCGCAGCCTCGGGTGGCTCAGGGGAGAGAAGCGCTTCGTCTTCAACGACCCGAAGACGCCCTCGAGCCGGCGTACCGTGCCCCTCCCGCTCGGGCTCGTGCGAGTCCTGGCAGATCACCTGGTGCGCGCCGACCTTGATGACTTGATCTTCCGAGCCAGGTCCGGTAATCCAGCGCACCAGCGGACCATCGTGCAGGAGGCCTTCAAGCCCGCGCTCGAACGGGCCGGCCTTTCAAAGGACGTGCGGCTCTACGATCTCCGGCACACGCACGCGACGCTCCTCTTGCTGACAGGCGTAAATCCTAAGGTCGTGAGCGAGCGCCTGGGCCACTCCAGCGTTGCAATCACGCTCGACGTCTACAGCCACGTCCTGCCGAATATGCAGGCGGAGGCGGCCGAGAAGCTCGACGAGCTGCTCTACGGTGACGAGGAGGAAGAAGTGCCGGCGCGGGTCGCCAACTGAGCGGCACACAAGAGGCACACAACTGGCAATGCCGCACCCCTCGACGTGGTGCGGCATTCTCGTGCTGCACGACAATGGTGCACCAGGAAGGACTCGAACCCTCGACCTACCGCTTAGAAGGCGGCTGCTCTATCCACTGAGCTACTGGTGCACGGTTCTGCCAGCCGACCGTCGCGCCGGTTCCGTGCGGCCCGGGAGCGCCGCCGGCGAGTTGGAGCGGGAGACGGGATTCGAACCCGCGACATACAGCTTGGAAGGCTGTCGCTCTACCACCTGAGCTACTC
>CAYOXR010000372.1:0-6513 GCA_964407955.1 uncultured bacterium
GGACAGCGCGGTGCCGCTGTTCGACACCACCACGCTGCATGCCGAGGCCGCGGCGAGCGCGGCGCTCGCAACCGACTGAGGCGAGCTGCAGGGCGCAGCGGGCAAGGCCCAGCCTTGTTCAGTCGAGCGGGCTCACCAGCGCCCAGCGGGAGAACAGGCCCTCGCCCGACTCGTGCACGCGCATGCTGTTCAAGATGGAGGACCACTCCGCGGCGCTGACACCCCGGGGGTCGTTGGCGCGATCGAGCTTCATCACGCTGAGCCAGGCCTTGCCGGTCGGGCTCAGGATCCGTTGGATCTGGTCCACCGCTCCGGCGTGGTCTTGCATGCAGCAGAGCAGGCCCTCGGCGAGCACGAAGTCGAGCGAGCCGGACTCGATGAAGTCGATCTCTGCGGCGGAGGCGACGTGGGCTTCCACGACATGCTCAGTGCCCCGGCGCGCGACCTTCAGCCTCAACCGGTCGATCGCTCTGGGATCGAAGTCGACCGCAAACACCCGCCCCTCCCCGCCCACGATCCGCGTCATGGGGAGCGTGAAGTGGCCGGGACCGCAGCCTAGGTCGGCCACCCGGTCACCGGGCCCGAGATGGCGGGAGAGGAACCTGCGCGGGGGTTGGATCAACCGCCGTAGCGCGTTGTCGAGAAAGAACGGCGGGATGCGACGATCGGCGATCGTGCACGAGCACCCGGTGGCGTCGCACATGGGCACCTCCGCGTGCATCCTACGCGGCGGAGGTGAACCGCGCATGTCGTCCGCGTCGTCGCCGCGGCGCCGACCACGGTACCAACCACGGTGCCAACCACCGGCCCGCAAACGGCCCCGCGCGGCGGGCCGCGCTCCTCACGCGCCGTCGCGCGCCCCGCCAACGTCGTGCCCTCGGTCATGGAGTCAAGAGGCGCGGCCGGCAGGGTGTGCCTGCCGGCCGCGCGAGTCGGTTTGGGGCGATCATCGTGTCTGCGAGCCACCCCGGATCACGCTGTCAATTGCCAGTGTCCTCCAGGACGCGGGTCCGTCAGCGGGGCCTCGGCGTGGGGGTGGGCGACGGCTCGGCGCGCCCGAAGAGGTTGGGGACCAGGACGATGCCGGCGACCCCGACGAGCACGTAAACGATGGATGAGAGAACGTTCGTCTGGCCGAACGAGCTGCCGGTCAGTGCGGCGACCAGGTCGAAGCCGAAGAGTCCGACGAGCATCCAGTTCAGAGCGCCTACGATGACGAGCAGCAGCGAGATCAGCTTGAGCGTACGCATGGCAGTTCCTCCTCCTGAAGAACCCTGGACGTGGTGTCCAAGGTTTGTCAAAAGCTTACACGCTGATCCAAGCCTTGTCAAGAGTTTGTCCAAGCATTATGCTGCGGGAGATGCTCACGATCCAGGAAGCCGCTTCCCGCGCGGGGCTCAGCCCCGACGTCTTGCGGGCATGGGAGCGACGCTACCGCGTCGTCCGTCCCGCGCGCACGCCCTCCGGCTACCGTCTGTACAGTGAAGCCGACATTTCAACGCTCCAGGCGATGCAGCGCCTGATCGACTCGGGGTTCAAGGCACGCGAAGCGGCACGGTACCTGGCTCGGAACCCGCGCGCCGCGCAAAGCGCGGAGCAGCTCCCCGGCGCCGTCGCGGACGCGGGCGCCAGCCGGGTCCCGACGTCCGCTCCGTTGCCGCGGATGCGTCATGCAGCCGCGGCTTCCGCCTCAGGCTCCCAACTGATTGCCGCCGCGGCGAGCCTGGACGCCGCGGCGCTGAGCGCGTACTTCGACGCGCTGAGCGCACGCGGCGCGTTCGAGAGCGCGTGCGAGGAGGCGCTCTTCCCGGCATTCCGGGCACTCGGCGAGGCCTGGGCCGATGGCAGGATGTCGGTGGCCGGCGAACATGCCGCCAGCGCCGCGGCACTGCGCTGGCTGGGCGTGCAGTACCGGGCAGCGGCGCGGGACGTTCGCCCGCCGCAGGTGTTGGTCGCGCTGCCGCCGGGAGGGCACCACGAGTTGGGCGCGCTCGCTCACGCCGTGGCGCTGCGGCGCAGGGGGGTCGAGGCTCTCTACCTTGGGCCCGACCTGCCGGTGGCGGACCTGGTGGTGGCGGCGCGAACCACGAAGGCGCAGGTGGTGGTGCTCGGCGTGGTCATCGCCGGCGACGTGGTGGCGGCGGAGCGGGCGGCGGCCGCGCTCGGCGAGGCATCGAGTGGCGTCAGGCTCGCCTTCGGTGGACCCAGGGCCGCCGATGTCGCGGTGCAGGGAGCCGTCCTGCCCGCGGACCTTGTCGCAGCGGCCAGCGCCGTGCTCGGCATGCTCGCCGGCCAAGTCGGCGCGGACACCTGACCCCGCCGCCTGGCACAAGGGTCGTGTCCCGTGCAAGACCTGCCGGTCGCCGCCGCGTGCGAGCGTGAAGCGGCGTTTTTCGTCGCGCGCCCTATTCAGTCGGGCGGCTGCGGGTCACCGACACGTACCAGAGCACGCCTATGCCCGCGAAGAATACGCCGAGCCCTCCGAAGAAGCCGGCGAAGAACACGCCCAGTCCTTCGAGCCCCATGGTCTGCCTCCCTCGATGAATGCGCTCGACGCGCTGCCCACGACTCGCGGTCGCCGCCCTCGCCTGCGGCGACCGCCACTCGCGCGTGGTCGAGCCGGGCCGTGGAATCGGCCTGAACCCGCTCAGCGGGTCTGTGCGGTCGCCGGTGCCAGGACCTGCAGCGCGGCGATGAGGACGGGCGTCGGGTCGACCTCCACGTCGACGGAGACGGCCATGGTGAAGCCGAGGTCGGGGAAGACGCCGATGAAGGAGAGGTAGCCGGCGGTGCCACCCGCGTGACCGATGGCGCGCACGCCGCCAGGAAAGTCGTAGCGCTGCAGGCCCAGTCCGTAGCCGGTCTGGCCGCCCTCGTAGCTCGCGTCGACGAAGGTGGTCATGGCGTCGAGCGTGGCGGCGTCGTGGAACAGCGAGCCGGCGAGCAGGGCATCCATGAAGGTGATCAGGTCAGTCGTGTTCGTGACGAGGGCACCGCCGCCGGCAGCGCCCGCCATGGACGGGTCGATGTGACTGAGGTCGACGACGTTCCCGTCGACGACGCCGTAACCGTGCATGTAGGCGCCGTCGAAGCCGGTGTTGCCGGGTTCGGGCAGCGAGGTGTGGGTGAGGTGGAGGGGTTCGAGGATGCGGTTTGTGACCTCCTCGCGCCAGGTGTTGCCGGTCGCGTGCTCGACGATCAGGCCGAGCAGGTTGAAGTCGGTGTTGGAGTACGCCCAGGACGTCCCGGGATCGAACGCGCGCGGCTTCGCCGCTGCGAAATCGAGGAAGTCCGTGACGTCCCAGACCCTGGCCGGGTTCGCGGCGATGAGGCCGGTGACGCTGTCGTCGATCCACTCGGGGATGCCGCTGGTGTGGTCGAGGAGCATGCGTACGGTGGTGCGGTCGCTGGCGGTGAAGCGGTCGGTGATCGTGGCCGGCAGGACGGCGGTGATGGGGTCGTCGAGCGAGAAGGCGCCCGCCTCGACGAGCTGAAGGACGACGGTGGCCACGAACGGCTTGGCAATGCTGCCAGCACGGAAGCGCGCGTCGGGCGTGAGCCGGGCGCGCGTTTCGAGGTCGACCACACCGGCCGCGCCGGTCCACAGCGGCTGGTCCGGGTACTGCACGGCGAGGACCGCGCCCTGGAACATGGTGTCCGGGCTGTCGACGACGGCCTCGAGTGCGGCTTGCAGCGCCTCGGACGGCACGCCTTGCGCGCGGGCCAGAGTCGCCATGGGTAGGGCGAACGCAAGGGTCAGCGCCGCCGCCAGCGCGGCGCTCCGGAACTGTCTACGTGCGAGCGCTCGGGTCATGACTCCTCCTGAAGGGCCGGAAGCGGCACGTGTCCGCCCGGCTCGTGTCTACGTTCGCCTCGAGGGGTTGACCATCCTTGCGCCGACGAGCACCTGCCACGCAGCAGACAGCACCAGCCCGATGAACGGGATCACGATGGGGATGCCGGGCAGGCACGGCCCGCTTGGCAGCGAAGCGTCGCCTCACGACGACGCATCGCCCGCTGCGCCGGTGGACGCCACGTCCACGGCGACGATGACCTTGCCGTGCGCGTGCCCTTCACCCACGTGGGCGATGGCCTTTGGCGCGTCGTCCAGCATGTAGGTCGTGTCGATGGCGGGGGTAATCGCGCCGGCGTCGATGAGGTCGATCAGCTCCTGCAGGTCGGACTGCTTGGGGATGGAGAAGAACGGCCGAAGGCTCTGGCGCGACAGCGGCGACATGGCGAGGGCGGCGAGGATGCGGCCGATGGATCCGAACCAGCGGTTGCCGGCCATGCTGTTCGGGATGAGCACGCCATCCGCGGCCAGTGCCCGTCTGCACGCGCTCAGCGTGTGGTTCCCGACGTTGTCGAGGACGACGTCGTAACGCTCGCCCGAGCGGGTGAAGTCCTCCGCGTTGTAGTCGATGACGTGGTCGGCACCCAGGTCGCGCACGAGCGCGGCGCTGCGGGCACTGCACACGCCGGTGACCTCGGCGCCTCGAGCCTTGGCGATCTGGATTGCGAACGTGCCGATCCCGCCGGCGGCGCCGTTCACCAGCAGGCGTTTGCCGGCGGCGAGGTGCCCGTGGTCACGCAGCGCCTGCAACGCGGTGATGCCGGCCATGGGAACGGCGGCCGCCTGCCCGTACGTCAGCTTGGACGGCTTGTGCGCGAGCCCAGTCTCGGACGCCGCCGCGAACTCCGCGAACGCGCCCCGGCACCAGCCGAAGACCTCGTCGCCGGGCTGGAACTGCGAGACGGCGGCGCCGATCGCTTCGACCACCCCGGCCACGTCGCTTCCGCGGGTGCGGAGCCTGGGCCCGGACAGCCCGTAGGCGAGACGGAGAACGGTGGGGTAACCGCGCAGGATCGCCCAGTCGGCCGGGTTGACGGCGGCTGCATGCACGCGCACCAGCACCCCGTGGTCCGCGAGGGTGGGTACGTCGACCGGTTCCACGCTCAGGACATCGGTCGTACCGTAGCGAGTCTGGACCGCGGCCTTCATGCGTGCCGGGGCGGCGGCCATCGCCCCTCCTGCGCCATGCGCTGCGCGCGCGCCCCGGATGGTGGTGCTCATGCCATCGCTCCCTCCTGATTCACCGGGTCCACGGCCCGAACCAGGCCCCGGCGGTCGTCTACGCCCGCACCGGTGTGGCGCCGGCAAGTGCGGTCGCGTTGAACCCGCGGACGATCAGCCACACTGCCAGGAACAGCTCGTTCGTCATGATCGGCAGCGACCAGATGTACCAGGTCGCGTCGAACGAGTAGCCGAACAGGCCCAGGAATCCTGTCGTCAGCCACATGGCGGCCGCGATCAGCCCCCACACGGAGATGAAGCGGGGGACGAGCTTCGTGCGGTACAGCAGTGCGTAGAGGATGAGGGCGCTCAGGCAGAACGCGATGGTGCTGCCGATCAGGAACGCCCAGTCTTGCGTGGCCACCAGAAGGGTCGCCAGGGGCTCGAGCGGGGCACCGGCCGCTGCTCCCGCCTGCGCGTGTTGCTGGCTCACGGTCAGGAGGGACAGCAGCGCGACGACGGCCACCAAGGAGAGGAGCGCCTCGACGGTCCTTGCGCCCACGTAACCGAGCGCGAGCCCTTCGTGGTGCCGCCTGAGGATCGGGAACATGGCGATGGCGATGCCGATGACGGAGCCGGCGCCGAGCAGGACGAGGCAGGCACCCCACGCGAGCTGGTTCGCTGACAGCGCGATGCCGGCCAGATCGACGGGTGAGGTCAGGACCGGGCCGACGATCATGCCGTCCAGCGCGTACGTGATGAACGCGACGAGGAACAGCACGCCGACGATGGTTGCGGTGCTTCTACCGTTCGTCATGGAGACCCTCCAAGCTCACGGGCCTCGCCAGCCGGACGGTGACGGGCTCGTGCAGGATGCGAAGATCTAGGCCGCCAGGGGCGCGGGGCATGTCGGTTACGGGCTCGAGATCGTTTCACCGTGATCCGCGCGTCATGGCGCCCCCCGGGCCAGCATCTCGGCCATGCTTCCGGCTCCCGTGATCGGCGCGAGCACCAGGCTGCTGAGGATGGGCGCCAGCGCCACGACGACGAATGCTGCTCCCGGCAGCGTCCACACGCGCCTGTCTCGAATCATGACTACACCGCCCTCTTCGCCTCTCCGGCCGAGACGTATTCGTATTCGTACGAGACGCAGGAGAAGGACGTCCTGGCAGCACGATGCAAGCGTTATCGCGTGCTGAAAGTCTGGGGCGCCGGTCTCCGACGAATAAGAGGCAAACGTCCCCGAACGGATGGCGCCTACCGCTCGCCATACTCCACGGGCAGGTCCCTCACGAACTCACTGACCAGGCTCAGGTGGGCGACCTCGTTGCGCCAGGATTCGGCATCCTGGCGGGGGCACGGGAAGAACTGGTCGGCGGTGGTCACGACGATCATGTCGAGGTCGGGGACGAGCACGATGAGCTGGCCGCCGTGCCCCCAGGCGAAGTGGACGGCGTGCTCTCCGTCCTGGGCGGACCACCACTGGTAGCCGTAGCCGA
>CAYOXR010000373.1:0-6634 GCA_964407955.1 uncultured bacterium
ACCGCGCCCCTGCAGCATCACGCAGGGGATGCCCGCGGCGCGCAACGCCGCCTCGGCCGTGCCGAGCCCGCTGTAGCTGCGCGCCAGCACCGCCATGTCATCAAAGGCCACGCCCAGGGCGTGGTGTTCGGCGAGCGCGCCGGCAAGCACCGCCGCCTCGCCGCGGCGCAGCTCGGCGATGCGCGCCTCCCCCACCACCCAGTGCAGCTCGACGGCGCCTGCCACCCCGGCCTGGCTGCCGGCGGTGGCCACGGCGGGCGCCTCGCCCGGACCGAAGCCCAGCGCGTTGGCGGCCAGCCCGTCGGTCAGCCGGTTGAGGAAGCCGGCGACGTGCCGCGCGTGACGGCGCGTGTCGGTGAGCGGCGGCTGGACCTCGCCCGACGCCTCGGCGGCGGAAAGCGCCCGCCGAAACACCCGCACGTCGGCGTTGCGGAAGCCGTAGATGGACTGCTTGGGGTCGCCCACCACCTCCACCTGCACGCCGGCCGCTTCGAGCCGTTCGAAGAACGCGCCCTGGACCGGGTTGACATCCTGGAACTCATCGACGAGCACGACCGGGAAGCGCTCGGCCAGCCGCGCACGCGCCTGCGACACGTCGAGCGCCCGCAGCGCGCGCCGCTCTACCTCGCCCGGCGCCACCATGGCCGCGCCCAGGCGCGCCTGGTAGCGGCCGTAGGCGTCCTCGAACAGCGTCACCAGCGCGCGGTCGCGCCGATCGGGGCCGGCGGTGAGGGTTTCGGCCAGCGAGCGCTTGCCGAACAGTGCCAGCAGCAGCGGACCGGCGCCTGGGCCCAGCTCCGCCCAGGCGGCGTGCCGGGGGTGGGAGGCGTCGGCCGCCAGCAGCGCCAGGCCGCGCGCCTCCTCCTCGAACATGGCGGCGGCCTCCCACTCGCCGAGCACGGCGAAGTCCGGGTCCAGTCCGAGGAGGGGCGCCGACAGCCGCAACGTGCGCGTCATGAAGCCGTGGATGGTGCTCAGCACCGCGCCGCCAAGCTCGCGCCGCGCCTGCCGGAACGCCTCCGCTCCGGCCGCCGGCTGGAAGGCGCCGCCGAGGTAGGTGCCGCTCGCCAGCACCTCCTCGAGACCGGCGCCGACGCGCTGACGCAGCTCGTCGGCCGCGGCGCGGGTGAAGGTGACGCCGGCGATGCGGCGCAGCGGCCTGCCGCCGTCCACCAGCTGCAGGTAGCGCAGCACCAGGCTGGCGGTCTTGCCGGTGCCGGCCGAGGCCACGCGCACCCTCACGCTCGCCCCTCCCGGCACACGTCGAACACCGGGCAGTCCTGGCAGCGGTAGCCGGGCCGCGGCTCGGCCTCGCCCCGCGCGAAGCGCTCCAACGCATCCTGCACGCGCCGTTCTCGGTTCTCGATCTGCCGCCAGCGGTAGCGGATGCCGCGCTCGAACGCACCGACCGGCTCGCCCAGGATGGGCCACACCGTGACGTCGACGCGGGTGACGCGGCCCGGGTAGCGCGCCAGCAGGTGACCGGCCGCCCACAGCTCGCTCCAACGGTCCTTGACGTAGCGCTCCGCGTCCGCCTCGCCTAGGGCGCGGCCGGGCGCGCAGAAGCGCACCAGCGTGGCGTGCGTGCCGGTGCGCACGGCGGCGTCGAGGCGAACGTATGCGCCGCCCTCGTCGCCGCTGGGGAGGCGCACGCCGTAGCTGAGCGCCGCCAGCGCCTCGGCGTGCTGCCGCAGCCATGCCGCCCCCTCCGGGAAGGACGCCGCCAGCGCCTCCAGGCGCTCGGCGTCGAGCCGTGGATGCTCGCGCAGCGCCGCGCGCAGCTGCGCCCACCAGGGTCGCTCGCCGCGCAGCAGGCGGCGCTCGCCCCAGTAGCGGAAGCCGCAGTCGTGGTAGCGCTGCAGGGCCGCGACGCTGGGCTCACCCAGGGGCACCGGCTCGCCGCCGGCGGTGAAGCGCTCGCGCGAGGACAGCTCCAGCACGCTGCCCGCCGGCACCGCCGGCAGCGGTGTGGGCTCGGGGCCCACCAGCGCGGGCTCGGGCAGGAGCGGGCCGCCCTGGTCCGCCTCGGGAAAGGTCACCACCAGCGTCCCGGCGCGGGCCAGCAGCTCGGCGAACACCTCCGCGTCACGGCCCTGGAAGCGCCTGGGCAGGCCCAGTCGCGCGTTGCTGCTCGCCACGTCCAGGCGATCCTCCTCGGGCACGAAGTAGTCCTCGCGCTCGCCGGCGGCGTAGACGCCCTCGTTGGCCCCGAGCAGGTAGGCCTTCTCGAAGCGCCGCCCGCTCGCCTGGGTGGGGCCGGTCAGGGCCACGCCGCCGGGCAGCTCGCGCGGCAACCGCGCCTGCCGCAGCAGCGCCGCCCACCAGGCGCGGAAGCCGCTGCCGTCGGCGAGCCTCGAGGCCTCTTGCGCGGCCCGCAGCGCCAGCTGCTCGAAGCGGCCGCCAGCGGCGGCGGACTCGCCGGACTCGACGCCCGCCTGCAGCCGCGGCACCACCTCCGCCAGCAACTGGCGAGCCCAGGCGAGCGGCTCGCCGCTGACCTCGAGGGTGGCCAGCCAGGCGCGCCAGCGCTCCTCCAAACCGAGCCTCGCGGCGAGCGCCGCGATGGCGTCGGGACCGGCCACGCCCGCGCTCAGCGCGGCGTCGGCGAGCGGCGCGAGCTCGGGCACGGTCAGCACGCCCGAGGGCGTGGGGTAGTCGGGCAGCTCCAGCAGCTCCACCAGCAGGCGCCCCGCGGGCGTCTCGGCCAGCGACCGCGGCGTCTCGTCCACCAGCGGCACACCGTACTCGTCTGCCAGCGCCTGCAGCGCCCGCACCCGCTCGGGCGGCGCGATCACCGCCAGCGCCAGCGGGTCCAGGCCCCTCTCGGCCAGGTCGCGCTTGAGCGACCGCAGCACCCAGCGCGCCTCGGCCACCGGGTTGGGCGCCCGGTAGCGTTCCACCCGCGGCACGGGCGCGCCCGGCGCGGTGCGCGCTACCGCCGTGCCCGCGGGCAGCTCGAGGCCCGCCGGCGAACGCGGCAGCGTCAGGTGCACGTCCGCGCCCTTGGCCAGCGCCAGGAACAGGCGCAACGCCAGCGGACCGAGCTCGCGGAAGCCGTCGACGATCACCACGTCCACCTCGCAGGCATCGGGCCGGCGCGCAGCCAGCTCCGCCGCCGCAGCGCGGAAGTCGTCGTAGTCCCAGGCGCCGTCGTCGGCGGCCTTGAGGCGCTCGTAGGCGGCGTACACAGCAGCGAGGCGGCCGCGTTCGGGGTCGCCTCCGTGGCCGTCGGAAACGCTATCCGGCACGGCCGCGAAGCGCTTGGCCTCGGCGATCGCCTGCGCGAACAGCCGCGCCTCGCCGGGGGCCGGCACCGCGCCGGCGACCTCCGCAAGGGCCTCGCCCACCAGCACCAGCCGTCCGCTGCCGATGACGAGGGGATGCAGCTCACGGGCGCGGGCCAGCAGCCGATAGTAGACCTGCTGCAGGGTCAGGAACTCGAGCCCGAGCAGGGCCAGCGGGGGCTCGCCACCGCTCGCCGCGTCCAGGCGCTCGAGGGTCGCGCGGCGGACCACCGCCGCGCGCTGCGCGGGCAACCCCACCCACCACACGCGCCGGCCCGCCGCGCAGGCCTCGCGTGCCAGTCGCAGCATGGCGTGCGTGCGCCCGGACCCGGCGGGGCCGAGCAGCAGCGAGAGCGGCACCCGGTCATGCTACCAGCGGGCCCGCACCGGCGCCTCAGCGCGCCAGCACGCCGTCGAAGAACACGCCCTCGATGAGCGCCACCGTCTCCGCCACCCGCTCGGCGGGCGTCGACAGCCCGGAGAGCGCCATGCCGAGCAGAAGCCAGGTGGTCTGGCCGGGGTCGATCGCACGCAGCTCCCCGCTCGTCACGCCGGCTTCCAGCATCGCCTCGATGGGCCCCAGGAAACGGTCGTGGTAGGCAACGCGCATGCGCTCGAGCGATTCCGGCCGCAGGCTCGCGGCGTCCTGCTCGGCCAGGCGGATGAAGCGCTGGCTGCCGCGCATGTGCGTGAGGATCTCGGTCAGCAACCTGTGCACCTGCCGGCGCGCGCTGCCGCCCTCGGCCCGCGCCTGGTCGACGAGATCGCCGACGCGGTCGATGTGGTGGAGAAGGATCGCCAGGAACAGCGCCTCCTTGTCCTCGAAGTGGTAGTACAGGCCGGCCTTCGACACCCCCACCGCCTCCGCGATCTGGCGCATCGACAGACCGTTGTAGCCGTGACGCACGAACAACGCGGCCGCCTCGTCAAGGATCCGCGCCTTGAGCCCCTCGCCGGTCCCCGTCTGGGTCACGCCGCCCCCCGGACCGCCGGCGGGCACCCGCACGCCGACGCCCGCCTCATCCGAGGCCCGGCAGCAGCGGCCGCCCCCAGGGGATGGCGATGACGACCAGCACCATGGCCAGCGTGTAGAGGATGGCCGCGGGGGTCGGGCTGTTCACGCGCCTGGCGCGCGCCGCGCCGATGTGGATCAGCACGATGGCGATGACCATCAGCGGGAAGTGCTCCACCAGGAAGAAGCGGGTGTCGGCCACGTGCATGGCCTGGCCGAAGTGGGCGAAGGCGCCGGTGGTGATCGGGCTGAACACGAAGTACAGCAGCAGCCCCACCAGGAGCTGGAGGTCGACCGAGATGGTGAAGAGTCGCCCGATGCCAGTCTGCCGCTCGGTCCAGGTGCCGCGCGTGAAGGCGCCGCTGATGGCCATCACCAGCGCCACCACGGCCACGATCAGGATCACCCAGCGCAACAGGTTGTGAACGTCCAACAGGAAGTGATACATGCTCGCAACGGTCCTCTCCGGTGCCTTTTGTCGGGCGGCGGCCGCCGCCGTGGTCGTCCGGTCCCATTCTGCCTCAGGCGGCGGGCCCTCCTTCCTCGGAAGCCAGCGCGCGCAGCTGCCGTTCGAACGTGCCGGCGTCGCCGGTCGGCAGCCGGCACACTCCGGCCCGGCACACGTATGCCGTCGCCCGCCCGTCCAGCGGCTCACGGCCGCGCGCCAACAATGCGCGTTCGAGCAACGGGTCGTCCTGCCCGCGCACCAGCAGCGCGTCCATCGAAGCGTCGCCGCAGCGCCGCCACACCGCCGTGAGCGCCGCCGTGTCCTCGCCCTCGGGAGCGCCGACGATGACGACCTCGCGCGGGGGGCGCTCCAGCAGCATCCGCACCTGCAGCGCCGAGGCGAACGCCTGCGGGTGCCGCGCCATCACCGCGTCGAGCGGCCTCACCGCTCGCGCGGCCGCCCCAGTCAGCTCGGGATCGCCGGTGACGCGCCCGAGCCTGGCCAGCAGCTCGGCCGCGGCGCCGTTGTCCGACGGCGTGGCGGCGTCGCTCAGCGCCCGCGGTCGCACCAGCAGGCGCTCGGCGTGCACCGACGTGGAGTAGAAGCCTCCAGCCTCGTCCGCGAAGTCGCGCCGGACCACGTCGGCGAGCTCCAGCGCCCAGGCCAGCAGCTCCGGCGCCAGCGTCACGCGGTGCAGCGCCAGCAGGCCGAGGCCCAGGTAGGCGTAGTCCTCGAGCAGACCGCGAACGTGGGCCGTGCCGGCGCGGTAGACGTGGACCAGCTCGCCGTCCCGCCACAGCTCGGCACGCGCGAAGGCTGCCACAGCTTCGGCCAGCGCGAGCGCGTCGGCGCTGGGCAGGAGCCGCGCGGCGTCGGCCAGTCCCTGCAGCGCCAGGCCGTTCCAAGACGTCAACACCTTGTCGTCCAAAGCGGGTCGCGGGCGTCGCTCGCGCGCCGCGAGCAGGGCGCCGCGGGCGCGTGCAAGCTGCTGCTCGGCCTGCGCCGGGTCGACACCCACGGCGCTCGCAGCGTCCGCAAGCTGCTCCACGCGCCGCAGCACGTTGCGCCCCTCGAACGCGCCTGGGGTGCGCACCCCGTACACCCGCTTGACAAGCTCGGCGTCCTCGCCGGCAGCGGCGTCGACCTCGGCCTCGCTCCAGGTGTAGAAGCGCCCCTCACCGTCCGCGCTGTCGGCGTCGAGCGAGCTGTACAGGCCGCCGTCCGGCGACGCCATCTCCCGCTTCAGCCAGGCCACGATGTCCAGCGCCACGTCCCGGAAGCGGGCGTCCCCGTTGCGGGCGTACGCCACGGCGTAGCTCCCCAGCAGCTGGGCGTTGTCGTAGAGCATCTTCTCGAAGTGCGGCACGTGCCACTCGGCGTCCACGCTGTAACGCGCGAAGCCCCCGGCGAGCTGGTCGAGGATGCCGCCATCGGCCATGGCGCGCAGCGTGGCCGTCGCCATCGCCGCCGGGCGCGCCTCCGGCCACTCGAGCAGCAGCCGCAGCGCGCCGTGCGGCGGGAACTTGGGGGCGCCGCCGAAGCCACCGTGCCCTTCGTCGAAGGCTGCGGTGAGTGCGGCCAGCGCCGATGCCTGCAGGGACTCGGCGTCCGGGCCCGCCCCGCCCGCCGGGTCCGCCACGTCGGCGGGGAAGGGTGCCTCTAGCACACGTAGCCGCTCGCCGATCTGGCCGGCGGCCTCCGCGACCTCCTCGCGCCGCTCGCGCCAGGCCTGGCTGGCCGCTTCCAGCACGCGCCCGAAGGCCGGCTGCCCCCAGCGGTCCGTGGGCGGGAAGTAGGTGCCGCCGAAGAACGGCTCGCCGGCGGGCGTGAGCACCACCGTCAGCGGCCAGCCGCCGCCACCCGTCATCGCCTGGACGGCGTTCATGTACA
>CAYOXR010000374.1:0-3013 GCA_964407955.1 uncultured bacterium
CATGTACCTGATCCGCGAGCTGACGCCGCACTCCTACCCCGAGATCGGGCAGTTCTTCTCCGGCCGCGATCACTCGACGGTCATGTACGCCGTTCAGAAGGTCACCGACCAGCTCCAGCACGACCCGGATCTCGCCGATATCGTGAGGGATCTCAAGGCCAGCCTGATGTGACGCGGCACCCCGCGGGGTGCCGGGGGCTGGATCGTTGCCATCGGCGTGTTGCGGCCGTTGCCGTCGATCCATACGTCGCCGCCGCGGATCACGAGCTTCCGGAACTCGTCGTCCTGGCTCCGTGCCGTTCGAAGCTCCTGAAGGGTGGCGAGCTCGTCCACATCCATGCACCGGCGCAGGCTGTTCACGTCGCCGAAGTGGTCGACCATCACCCAGGCGTCCGCCACCGGCGCCGCCCGGCCGACCCCGCACCGCGCTACTCACTGACCTACCAACCGGGCCTTCGCGGACATGCGCCGTCCCTGCTCGCCGCCCAATGCACCCCTCGGTTCACTACCACCCTCGGTCCAATGCGCGCCTCGAACGCCACCTGTGGACAAGCCTGTGGATAACGTGTGGAAAGCTTGTGGGCTCGCCTGTGCACAAGTCCTGGTCGGCACGCACCTGTGGAACCGTGTGGAAGGCCGGCGCGGTTATCCACAGAACCCGGTCCGTTATCCACAGATCCCTCCACACCCGCTCTTGCGTAGCCGACGTTTCATCGAGCGCTTTTCCACACTTTCCCCAGGCCCTACGGTTATAAGGCGTTGCCTCCTGTTGCGAGAACGCTTCTCCCGTCCTCTCGGGCTTCCAAGCGTGTCGCCGGCACCCATGAAGCGCGTTGCCAGACGTCTCTATCAGGTATGCTCGTATACGATGCCGCACGGGAGACCCGTATGAAGGTTCACGTTCCGAAGAAGACCCTGGCCGAGACGCTGGCGCATGTGGAGCGCATCATCCCCAGCCGCAGCAGCAATCCCGGCCTGAGCCTGCTACGCATCGATACCACCACCGAAGGCATCGAGCTGAGCGGCAGCAACATGGACATCGACATCCGCTCGCGCTTCACCGCCGACACCGAGGGCGAGGGCAGCTACGCGCTGCCGGCTCACGTCTTCAGCCAGGTGGTCAGGGCGCTGCCCGGCGACGTCGTCGAGATGGAGTTCGACGACAAGGAGCTCGACCTGGCGTCAGACACGTTCGCGACCAAACTTCCACTCATGGCGCCGTCGTCGGCTCCCGAGCTGAGCTTCCCGGCGAAGTTGGAGGGTGGGCTGGACGCCGCGGCCCTGGTCAAGGCACTGACCAGCGTCCGCTATGCGGCGGCGGTCGCCGACTACCAGGCGGTGTTTCGCGGCGTGAAGCTCGAGTTCGGTGCCAGCACGACGCGCGCCGTTGCCACCGACGGCTTTCGGCTGGCCTACTACCACGTCGAGACGTCGAGCGGGCTGGAGGGCGATGTCGTGGTGCCGGCGCGGAGCGTGGACGAGCTCGCCCGCATCGTGACAGAAGGCGAGGTCGAGCTTGGCCTCTCAGAGGGGCAGTTGAGCGTGCACAGCGGTCCGTTCAGCCTCAACCTCAAACTCATGGAGGGAACCTTCCCCGACTACGAACGCATCATCCCGCAGACGTTCTCCGTGAGCGTGACCGTGGATGCGCCGAAGCTTTCCGAGGCGGTGTCGCGGGTCGCGCTCATGGCCGACAAGACCGCCAACAACCGCGTCGATCTGTTCGTCAAGGATGGCAGCCTGCAGATCACCGCGGAGGGCTCGTACGGTCGCTCGCAGGAGTCGATGGATGTGCTTCAGGAGGGCACCGACCCGGAGATCGCCCTCGCCTACAACGCCAAGTATCTGGTCGACGCCCTGGGACCGGTGGCGGGCGACGTTCGCCTGTCGTTCTCCGGCGGCGGCCCGGCCTCCTCGCCGCCGAGCGTTCTGGCGGACCTCGGGGATCCCAGTTACCTGGCCATGGTCGTACCGCTCCGGACCGGCTGAGCCCGGCGACGCACGCGCGCCATCCAGGGCGGCTCGAGGCCCTCGGCCCGGCCCCTTGGAGCGCGGCGCCGAGCGGCTCGCGGCCTGTGAAGCAAAGAAGGAGGACCCATCATGACCATCATCGAAGACGTGAGTGCCCTGGAGCTGCTGGACTCGCGCGGCAACCCCACCGTAGGCGCCACGGTGACCCTCTCCAGCGGCGTTCAGGGAGCGGCCGTGGTGCCGTCGGGTGCCTCCACGGGCGTCCACGAGGCGGTGGAGCTGCGTGACGGCGGCAAGCGCTTCCTGGGCAAGGGCGTCCTGAAGGCCGTCGCGAACGTGACCGACGAGATCGCTCCGGCTGTGATCGGGCTGGACGCGCTCGACCAGGCCGGCCTCGACCGCACGCTCATCGACCTCGACGGCAGCGTCAACAAGGGCAACCTGGGCGCCAACGCCATCCTCGCCGTGTCGCTGGCCAGCGCCCGCGCGGCGGCTGCGGCGGTGGACATCCCGCTGTACCGCCACCTCGGCGGCGTCGCCGCGCGCACCCTGCCGGTGCCGCACATGAACGTGCTGAACGGCGGGAAGCACGCCGACAACAACGTGGACATGCAGGAGTTCATGCTCGTCCCGGCGGGCTTCGAGCGCTTCTCCGAGGGCCTCAGGGCTGCGGTGGAAACCTTCCATCACCTCAAGAAGGTGCTCGGCAAGCGCGGCTACAACACCAACGTCGGCGACGAAGGAGGCTTCGCGCCCGACCTGAAGAGCAACCAGGAGGCGCTCGACGTGCTGGTGGAGGCGATCGAGACGGCGGGTTACGCCCCGGGCGAGCAGATCTACATCGGCATCGATCCGGCCTCCAGCGAGTTCTATGAAGACGGCACCTACAACCTCGCCTCGGAGGGGAAGAAGCTCGACTCTGAGGGGATGATCGACTACCTGGAGGGGTGGCTCTCGCGCTACCCGATCCTGACGATCGAGGACGGCCTGGCCGAGGACGACTGGGCCGGCTGGGCCTCGCTAACCAGGCGCCTGGGGGACC
>CAYOXR010000375.1:0-2794 GCA_964407955.1 uncultured bacterium
CCACTGGGGCGTCACCTGCAAACGGCAATGCAGGCGTTGTCTCCCTCAGGCGCGGCGAGAGACGACCACGAGCGCCAGGTCATCGTCCATCGGGCCACCGTTGGCGGCCCTGACGTGGGCGACCAATGCGTCCACAGCGGCCTGGTCGATCGGTGCCAAGTCGCTCAACCGTGACACCAGACCCTCTTCTCCGAAGCGCTCGGCAGAACCCGCCGTCACACGACCCTCGATGAGCCCGTCGGTGTAGAAGACCAGCGTCCAGGGGGGAGTGAGGTTGACGATGACGGGCTCCCAGCGCGCCTGGCCGCCCATGCCCATGGGCAGAGAGGGCGGCGCCGCGATCGGCGCGACCTCATGGCCGATGAGCAGCGGTGCTGGATGGGCGATGTTGAGGAAGTGCAGCCTGTCCCACTCGCCGACGCGGTCGATCCAAGCCAGGCAGGCAGTCGCGAAGGCCGCCTCGCTGCGGCGCTCGCGGACCATGGTCGCATCGAGGGTCGCCCTGATGGTGGCACGGTCGGCGCCGCTCGTCACAAGCCCCTGCCAAGTCGCGCGCAACGTCGCGCCCAGGGCGGCCGCCGTGGGACCGTGACCGCTGACGTCCCCGATCACCAGCGCCAGGCCGTTGCGCGGCAGGCTCATCACGTCGAGGAAGTCGCCGCCGAGCCGCAGGCGGCCCTCGCTCGGCAGGTAGCGCGTGATGACCTCGAGATCGGGGTTCTCGAGGCGGGCTGGAGGCACGAGCTGCAGCTCGAGCGCCTCGTACAGCCGTTGCACCTCTTGTTGGGCGCGCTGGGCGGCGCGCGCTTCGGCCAGCGCGGCCGCTGCGTCGCGACGACTCCGCGCCCGCTCGCGCAGGGCGTCGGAGAGAAACGCGGAGACCAGAGCGGCGGCGGCGACCCAGATGGCCGTCGAGATGAGCGTCGGCGGCAGCGCCCCCCGAGCGCCGAAGCTGGCGACCGCGCCGTAATAGATGGCGGCGCCGACGAGGGCCACCAGGCTACCCACCAATGGGCCACCCGTCGCGCCCGCGACCACGGCCGTCAGCGCCATCAGCGACCCGGGGATGCCGAGGATGTGCCTCGTCTGCTGCACGGCACCTAGGGCGACGAGGAAGATCGCCTCGACCGCCACCGCGGCCAGGAACACCACTACCGGACGCGAGTTAGGCCCCCGGGCTGCGGCGGCGAGCACGGCGCGCGTGAGGCGCGGGTTCGGGAGGGAGTCATGCCCCGCCGCCCTGTCGCGGGACCCCGCGGCTGCCTCGCCGTGTTCCGGATGACTCGAGATGCCTGACATGACTGGGACCTTCTTGTGCTGACGGCTCGCGAGTGCGATAGGTCCGGTCGGGCCGCCGGAGAAGCCTGGAGCGAGGGCTCCGGGCCACTGCACGATACTGTGCCGGCGGAGGCAGGCGCAAGGAGTGCGTCCAGGCGGCGAAGGACGCACCGGCGGAAAGGGGCGACGTTGAGGCGAGAGGGTCGCGACTCGGAGGTATCGGGAAGTCAACTCCTGCCGCCCGTCACTCGCGGGGGAGCCGCCGTACCGATGACCGGCAAGAAGGGAGCGGAGACATGCAGAGACCGAACCACGAGGACGCCACCCTGGTGGTCCAACTCGCCCAGTGGTGGTCCGCTTCGGGAGGAGCTGCCGCGAAGGGTTGGCTGTGGAGCGACGAGTTCACTCCCGACTATGCCGAGTTCACGAGGAAGTTCCCGGCCGGCAGCGAGGGGTACGCGAACGCCACCACGATCCTCGACTGGTACGAGACCGTCGGTACCCTCTACAAGCACGGACTGCTCAACAAAGAGCTGCTCTTCGACTGGCTGGCGGTGGACTTGGACTGGGACAGGATCAAGGGCATCGCTCTGGGCTGGAGGGCGGAGAGCGGCGTCACCGGGATGTACGAGAACTTCGAAGCCATGGCGAAGGCGCAGAAGGGCTGACGGTAGCGTCGTGCCTGTTTGATTGACACGAAGATGTGACCTGTGTCGCGCGTGCAGGAGAAGGACGGTGAGTCCGCCACCCGTGAGCGCGGCGGGCCTCTGCGCCTGAACGGCGGGACAACGCTTGCAGCCGATGCCGAAGGCGGGCAGGATGCAGGTGCCCGTCGCGAAGGCTCGGTGTAGCGCGGCACGCTAGGTATGTACTCCGGCGTGACGCGCCGGCGAAGCGACACGGTAGGCACGTCCTGGACGGCTGGCTTGTCAGCATTCTCCCGAGCTGCGGCGGGCATCTTCAAGCTGACGCGCATGCGCGGTGAACGGGGCGAACGTCTGCCCGCTGCAGAGAGGACACGATGGACGACATCAAGGGCGCCCCGGACAGGAGCGAGGACGCGACCAGGGTCGCGCACGAAAGGCGTGAAGCAGAGTACAAGGTTGAGCACGACAAGCGCGAGGCCGAGTCCAAGGCCACGCACGATGAGAGTACTCAGGCTGAGGACGACGAGAGCAACAAGGCGTGGCGACGTGACTGACCTGTCCGCCGAGGCGAGGAGCGTCGTGGTGAAGATCTCGCTGGACTGGGTCCGGGAGCACAACCCCGAAGGACTTCCCGACGATGGTCATGGGCGCGGCACGCCGCGTCCGGTGTCCGGGAGCTGCTCTCCCGCAGGCTTCGCTTCGAGATGACGGTCGTCGCTTGCTCTCGCATTGCCAGCTCGGTCCGCGTCCCCGCCTCCGAGTCCTCGGGCTGCTCCACAATCGGGTATGCGAGCGACGAGTTCGACGCACGGCGTCGTCGCGGTCCTGGCCGAGCCGGCGCTCCTCGAGGCTCCATGGCTCGGTGGTGT
>CAYOXR010000376.1:0-14750 GCA_964407955.1 uncultured bacterium
CGAAGCGCCGGCGCCTGCCGAGTCGACGGCAGCGGTTGACGACGATGCCATGCAGGTAGGAGCCGAAGCTCGCCTCGCCGCGGAACCGGTCGACGCTGCTGTAGGCGGCGAGGAGGCTGTCCTGAACGACGTCGCGGGCGAGGGCGTCGCCGACGAGCCGGCGCGCCACGGCATGGAGCGCCGCGGCGTGGCGGGCAGCGAGCGCATCGAAGGCGTCGGGGTCACCGTACTTGGCAGCGGCGACGAGGCGTCCTTCGGCCGCGTCCGCGTCGCCGAGCTCCGCGGCCCCGGCTGCTGCAGAGGAAGCCGCGCCGGCCCGGGCCTCACCCTGTGAGCCGGCCACGCCGCCCTCCAGGCTCGCAAAGAAGACGCCAAACCAACCCCGGGAGGTCGCCGCTCGCGTGGCCCTGCGAGCCGCCGGCCACGCCGCCGCCAGGAACGAGGTGGCTGCCGACGTCAGGGAAGCAGTGGCCATCATTCGACCCTACTCCGTCGCCAGCTGCACCAGCACGGGTTGCAGCGTGTCGGTATAGGGGTTGTCGTAGCTTCCGCCGGTCTGGCTGACGTCGACGGTGCGCGTGTAGTCGAGCGCCGTCACGAACGCCAGGTGAGCGCCCGGCCGCGCTCCGGCACCCACCCATACCGTGCCGCTGTAGGTCTGGTCGCCGGCCGTGACGTCGGGCGGCACGCCGTCGTCGGCGAGCACGCCGTGTGGGCGCAGGTAGCGGCCGCGCGCCACCACCAAGAAGGCATCCGACGTCGCAGGCTCGACCAGCGAGGCGAAGGCGACGTTGTCGGTGCGTCCGATGAGGATGGGATCGGGATCGAAGCTCACGCTCTGCACTGCGGCCGCATAGGCGCCCTGGTCGATGCCCGGGCCGCTGATGCCGGTGAGCTGCCAGCCCTGATCGCCCTTCTGCAGATCGAAGCTGACGGTCCCCTGCATGGCGATCGGCTTCACGCCCAGCAGCTCGATGGGCGCCTGGGTGTCGGGGTAGGTCTTGATGATCTGGGCGTTGCCCGTGATCGACACCCACACCTCGACCTCGGCGGTGATGGGATCGGCGTTGCGGTCGACGGTGACGTCGACCAGCCGCCTCTGCCGCTGCATGTCGGTGCGCCTGACAACGATCACGGGCGCGACGCTCTGGGTGCCGCCGCTCTGGGTGCCGCCGCTCTGCGTGGCGGCCGCGGCGAGCACGCTCGCCGGAGCAAGGTTCGTGCCGTCGGCCGCCGCCTGGCCGGCGAAGGCGTCGTCGACGGCGGCCAGGGCGAGGTTGCCGGCCGCGCTCGAATCGGCGCCCGCGGGAACGGCGGTGTTGCACGCCGCCAACGCGCCGGCGAGGCCGAGCACCAGGGCCGGGAGGACGAACCTGCGAGGAAAACGATTTCGGTGGTGCACGGTGAACCTCCAGGTGAGTGCGGCCCGCGGCGCGAGCCTCTACCCGTTTGGAGTCCCTGCGGCCCGGTTGAGTTCCCGCAGTCTGTCTCGACCGGGCGCGCACCCGGAGCGTAGCCGCCCCGCAGGTGGCCAACGAGCGCACGGTCTCACGTGGCCGCGCCCCACGTCGGCCCCCGTCCCGCCACGCGGGCGCGCGTCACGGTGCCACGCGCGTCTCGACGCCGGCTTGTGAGCCGTCGGTGTGGCCGCGCTCACCATTCGCCGCCACCCCGGCTTGACCTTGACGTAACGTGAGGGTCTAGGCTACGCAGCGGGAAGGAGGCAAGCGTCATGGCGGCACACGACCGGCGAGCGCCCGCCGCACGGCGGCGAGGGCCACACCTGCCCGGCCCCGCCGCACAACGCGGCTACACCGTCGGCGAGGTGGCACGCCTGGCGAACGTGAGCGTGCGTACCCTGCACCACTACGACGCCATCGGCCTGCTCAGCCCCGAGCGCCGTGGCGACAACGGCTACCGCCGCTACGGGCCGGACCATCTGGCGAGGCTGCAACGCATCCTCGCCTACCGCGAGCTGGGCTTCGATCTGCACGCCATTCTCACCATGCTGGACGACCCCGAGCTGGACGAGCAGCGTCACCTGCGGCGCCAGAAGGCGCTTCTGGAAGCGCGCCGCGCGCGCCTCGACGCCATGCTGAGCGCGCTCGACAAGACCATGGAGGCGAGACAGATGGGCATCAACCTGGACCCGAAGGACATGCTGCAGGTGTTCGGCGACTTCGACCCGAGCGAGCATGCCGAGGAGGTCGAGGAGCGCTGGGGCGGCACCGACGCCTTCCAGGAGAGCTACCGCCGCACCAGCCGCTACGGCAAGGACGACTGGCTGCGCATCCGCAGCGAGGGCGAGGCCGTCGAGGCACGCTTGGCAGAGCTGCTCGAGCAGGGCGTCCCGGCACAAGACGCCCGCGCCATGGACGCGGCCGAGGCCCACCGCCAGCACATCTCGCGCTGGTTCTACGACTGCGGCAAAGCGCTGCACGTCGGACTCGCGGACATGTACGAGTCCGATCCGCGCTTCGCCCGACACTACGAGGACCGCGCCCCGGGCCTCGCCGGCTACGTCGCCGCGGCGATCCGGGCCAACGCCGAGCGCGACTGAGGCGCCTGCCGCCGGGACTCGGCGGCGCAAGGGGCGAGGGCCGGGGCGGACCTGGGACGCCTGCCGCGATTCCCCGGCGGGCAGCCGCGTGAGGCGCTCACGCGTCCGCCTGTCGCGACCGCTCGGCCCCGGGGTCGCCCGTGGGGGCGCCCACGGGCCCGCTTCCCGCCCCGGCATCGTCGCCCCACGCGGCCGACCGCCCTTCGGGGTCGGCTCCGGCCCCGCGCCTGCGCTCCCGGCCGGCCGCCTGGCCACGCGCACGCCGTCGCCCCCGCAGCAGCACGCGCCCGGCCACGGCAGGGCGCATCAGACGCTGCGGCGGCGCCAGCAGACACATCACCTCGAATAGCGCGCGCGCGACCTGGGCATCGCGGTGCGCCAGAGCCACCAAGCGGTCGCTGTAGGCGCCGAGGAGCCGCCAACGGAGCGAGCGCCGCCCCTCCACCGCCGGGTGCCGCAAGTCGCTGTCGGTGGCCTGCGTCCAACAGGCCTCGACCAGCGGCCGCGTGGCGCGATAGAAGGCCGGCCCCACGCGCGCGGGACCCACGCGCTCGAGGAGGCGGCCAAGCGTCAGCGCTTCCAACGCCGCCACGCTCATCCCCTGCGCGTACAGCGGGTTGAGCGGACAGACGGCGTCGGCCACCGCCACGAAGCGGGCCGGATGACGCCGCAGGCGGTCGAAGCGGCGCCAGGCGTTGCCCGGGTAGGCCCCCGTCTGCGCGTCGCCGAGCGGCTCTGCGTCGGCGATCAGGCCGTGAATGTCGCGGCTCCACAAGCTGCCGGCGAAGGCGCGGAAGGCGTCCAGCTCGCCTGGCGGCTGCTCACCCAGCAGACCCGTCAACGTGACGATCCAGCGGTCGTCCTCGACGGCCAGGGCGACGCCGCCGCGCGCGGCGCCGGGAAGCGCGCCGATCAATGCGATTCGCCAGTGGACGTCCCCACGTCGGCGCCGGAACATGCGCGTGGTGTAGCGCAAGTCGACCTGCACGCGCTCCTCGCGAGGCGCCTCGAAGCCGAGCGCCGTCAGCCACCGGGGCGCCCGCGAGCCGCGCCCCGTGGCGTCCACCACGAGGTCGGCCTCCAGCGTCTCGGCCGCCGGCGCGTCGCCGCCGGCCGCAGAGGGTTGCAGGAGGACGCCGCGCACGGCTGCGCGTGGGGTGCCCGCCAGGCCGACGACGCGCCAACCGGCGCGCACGACGACGTTCGGCAGGGCGCGCACAGGCTCGCGCAGCACCCCCTCGATCAGCGGTCGGGTGGCGCCGGTGAGCACCGTTGCCGCGGTCAGCCTGTCGAGGCGCAGCCTGCCGCCGCCCATGTTGATGCGCACGTCCTCGGGCCGGTCGATTCGCTGGGCGCCCGCCGCGGCCAGGTCGCGTTGCAGCGCCGGGAAGAGCTCGCCGAGCGCCGTCAGACCCGCCGGCAGAAGGACGTTCACGTGCCGCCCCTGCGGCACCCCGCGGCGGGCTCCGTCGCCGTCCGCGAGGGGGTCCTGCTCGATCACGGTGACACGCTTTGCCCGCCGGGCGAGGGCGGCGGTCGCGGCCAGGCCGGCGAGGCCGGCTCCCAGCACCACGACGTGCCCGACCGGCCGGGAGGCGACGGGACTTCGTTGGTCGGCATCGGTGGCGGCGTGCGGCATGCGGCCATCCCCCTCCTGGCGCCGGGCGCTTCTTCGCCCCGACGCCCATGCCGCGAGGGTAGGCGCGCCGCCTCGCCGAGCGCATCGGGCGAACCGCGCAGCCCCGCCGAGCGCATCGTGAGGGTTCCCCGCCAGGTCCGTCAGGCGAGGCCGTGTTCGTAGGCGTAGGCCGTGGCCGCTGAGCGCGAGGACACCCCGAGCTTGTCGTAGATGTTGCTGAGGTGACGCTCCACGGTGCGCTCGCTGACGCCGAGGGCCGCGGCGACGGCCTTGTTGGTGCCTCCGCCCGCCACCAGGCGCAGCACCTCGAGCTCACGCGGGGTCAGGCCGCGGGCGCCGGGCGCGTGCCCCTCGAGGCGCGCCACATCGGGCTCGGCTCCGAGCCGGCGGTAGCTCTCGCGCGCCGCTTCCACCTCCAGCGCGGCCGTCTCCCCATCCTGCAGGGCTTCGCAGGCGAGCCCGACCAGCTCGCGGCTGCGCGCCGCTTCGTAGGGTGCCTCGAGCGCATGCCAGCCCCGCCATGCCCGCCGCAGCGCCACCAGCGCGCCGGCGGCGTCGCCGGCGGCCAGTGCCACGGCGCCCGCCCAGTGGGCAACCAGCGTGTCCAGCACGCCCTCGCCGTAGGTCTCCGCGATGGCGGCCAGCTCACGCGCGTAGGCGTGCGCAGCGTCCACCTCCCCCACCGCGAGAAGCACCTCCACCGCCGCCGGCAAGACGCGGGCGCGCGACGCGGGGCTCCGGCGCTCGTCCAGCGCCCGCCGCACCGCTCGCACGGCGGCATCGACCCTGCCCTGCGCCAAGCGCAGCAACGCCAATCCGGGCTGCGGGTCGTGGCCGAGAAGCGCGGCCTGTCGGTAGGCCTCGCCGGCCTCGGCGTAGGCGCCGCGCAGCCGATGGAGCTCTCCCTGGGCGTAGCGGGCGGCCGCCACCCCATCCGCTTCCCCGCTCCGGTCGCAGCGCGCCTCGGCCCGCCGGGCCTCGTCGAGCGCCTCCGGCCAGGCTCCGTGGAGCAGCATGATCTCGGCGCGGTGGACCATGCACCGGCCGCTGAAGGGCACCAGCTCCGGCTGCCGTTCGCACCAGGCGCGCAGCGCGTCGGTCCACTCGTGCACGCGCTCGAGCGCGTAGACGTTACGACACGCCGCGATCACCGAGCAGTAGACGATGCCCGAGACCACCGGCATCAGCTCGTCCGCGGTCACCGCCAGCATGGCTTCGTCGATCAGCGCCAGCCCCTCCTGGACACGTGCCTGGCGGAGGCGCGCGATGCCCTGGGCATGCAGTGCGAAGGCGTGCAGGTCAACGTCGCCGAAGCGCTCGGCGGTCTCGGTGGCGGCGTGCGCCGCGTCGAAGGCGGCCCCGTAATCTCCCAGCGCCAGGTTCCGCTGCGCCTCGCTCAACTGGAGGTAGCCGTACTCGACGTGCTCACCGCCGGCGCGGTCCAGCAGCCGGCGCGCCCGGCCCAGCCAGCCGGAGGCCTGCCCGGCCTCACCGACGCCGGCGAGCCGGATCGCGGCCCAGATGGCGCAGCGTGCCGCCGCCGCCGGCGCACCGGCGTCGACGTAGGCCCGGTGGGCTCGCTCGATCGCCGAGCGGAACGCCTCCTCGTGGCCGCTGAGCTGTCCGGCCCACGCCAGTCGCCACAGGTCGTCCGCGCCCAGCACGGCCTGCGCATCGGCCGCGGCAAGCTCGCGGAAGGCGCGCTCCCACGCGCGGTCGCGGTACGCCACCCGCCCGCGTTCGAGGAGGGTCTCGAAAGCCATCGTCCCGTCCGCTCTCTGTCCTGGACGCTCAGGATACTATGCGCGCCGCGACGAAGGCCCCCGTCTCGGGCGCGGCGGACGCCGTCCCGGCTCAGGGCCCGCTGTACGTCTCCGGCACCACCACGTCCGCCAGGATCCGTCGCAGATCCTCGAAGTGCTCGAACGCCACGGCGTGACCGGCATCCTGGAACGAGTAGATACGCTTGAGGGGCGCATCCACCTGCGCGAACCACCGCAGCGCCGGGTCGCGCCGTGCGCCGAGCTCGTGCCCGCCGTCGAAGAGGTAGATCGGCACGTCGAGGCGCGGCACGTCACGCAGGAAGTCGATCGTCTGGAGCTGTGGGTAGAGCACGGAGAACATGTCGATGAGGCCCCGCACCACGTTCACCTTCTCGATCCAGCGGTACTCGCTGCCGCGCACGTCGAGGAAGCCCAGGTGCGCCGATGCCAGGCGATCCCGATAGGCTGCGGGCGGCCTGTACGCCCCGGCCAAGCGATCGTAGAGCGCCGCTACCGCGCCGTAGGCGAAGACGCTTCCGTATGGCGGCGCACCGTAGCCCTTCATGCGACGCAGCAGCGTGTCGTCGCCGCTGCTGCGGGCGTAGTCCAGGACGTCGCGGTACAGCCGCGCGTCCGTCTCACGCTGGCTGACCAGCTGCCCGCTGCCGATGTAGGCGTAGTAGAGGTCCGGCCGGCGCTGGGCAGCCAGCACGCCGAGGGTGGAGCCCCACGACTCGCCGAGCAGGTAGATCTTGGCGGCGCCGAAGCGCTTGCGCAGCGTCTGGGTCAGCGCGATGACGTCCCGCACGGCGCGGTCCAGCGTCAACGTGCCGGTGGGGTCGAGCGCCGGGTAGGACTTGCCGGTGCCGCGCTGGTCCCAGGCGACCACCACGAAGTCCCTGGCCAGGTCGCCGAGCAGGACGCGCGAGTACGGTAGATCGCTCTGGCCCGGCCCGCCGCTGAGGTACAGGAGCACGGGGTCGTCTTGGCGGACGGCGCGGATCATGATCCACTGCTGGGTGTCGCCGATGTGTACCCGCTCGAGGGTCGCCAGGCTGCCCGGAAGCGCCTTCCCGTCCGGCCCCAGGATGGGCGGCGTCGAGGCGGGCCGCGCGATGAGCAGACCCAGCACGCTCAGCGAGACCGCCGCCACGGCCGTCGCGCTCCAGCCGATGACGCGCGTGACGCGCCGCAGCCCGCGTGCCACCCGCGGCCTGCGCTTGCCACTGGCCACCACGCCCAGGTTCACGCCCACCAGCATCGGCACCACGCTCAGCAGCGCGAAGACGCCTCGGCCCAGCAGGAAGGCCAGCACGCCGAACTGGCTGTCGAGATGCACCGCACCCATGGTGGGACCCGCCACGGGCACGCGTCCGACCTCGAACACGGCGAGGAACGTCAGCGGCCCCACCAGCATGGCCCAGCGAGACGCCATCACGTAGCCCAGTACCAGGCCCAGCAGGAGCGTACCCAGCAGCAGACCCAGCGCCTCGGCCGAGGTCACGGCGCCGCGGGGCATGATGCCGGCAACCACCCAACCGGCTACCCCCGCGAACACCACGGCGGCAGCGGCACCCAAACCCCCAGCCGCCCACGCCGTAGGCGGTCGCGCGCCAGGCACACCGCGCCTGTCGCCGGCCTGCGTGGCCGGACGCCCATCGTGAACGGGCATCTCGTCGCCGCTGTGACCCGACGTGTGGACCTGCATCGCGGCTCCTCCCGCGCCGCTTTCCCGTGTTCCGACGATGCGGGGTCGTGACCTCGCGGCGCCAGGGACATCCGCCCTGTCGCGCCGAAAGCGCCGCTTGCCTCAGAGCGACACGTCACCCAGAACGATGTCGGCGTCGTAGAAGCTCTCGGCAGGGATCGGGGAGCCGGCGAGGCGGCGCAGCATCGCGACCTGCCCGACGTGCGTCATGACGTCCGACAGCGGTCCCTGCAGCAGCCGGTGCACCGTCGCCTGGTCGAGCGGGGTAGCGGTGCGCAGGTCGTTGTCGAGCCCATGGAGGACGCGGCTGAGGGCCGCGACCTCATCCGCCCAGGCCAGCCGGGGCGGCTCCTCACCGTGGTTGGGGCGGAGGTGCCCGTGGACGAACAGCAGCCGCCCGCGCATGTGATTCAGCACGTCGTTCGGCGTGCGAACGCCGTGGCCCGCCTGGAAGTCCGAGAAGCCGTCAGGTGCGCCGTGCAGCGCCTTGCGCAGGCGGTAGGCGAGGGTGGCCAGGTAGCGCCGCAACAGAGCCGATGTCGGGTCGTCCATGCGCGAGTATAGGCGCCGGTGATCGGGCGATTGACAGCCGGCCGCCGGCCTGCTACTTTACCAATACGTTAATTAACCGGAGGGTTGACCACCATGGTCGAAGACACTCTGAGCACCACCTTCGCGGCGCTCGCCAATCCCACCCGCCGGGCGATCCTCGCCCGCCTCACCGAGGGCGAGACGTCCGTGGCCGAGCTGGCCCGGCCCTTCGACATCAGCGCACCCGCCATCACCAAGCACCTGAAGGTGCTGGAGCGGGCGGGGCTGGTAACGCGGGGGCGCCGGAAGCAGTGGCGCCCCTGCCGGCTCGATGCCACGCCCCTGTGCGAAGCGGCCGCCTGGATCGAGCCGTACCGGCGCTTCTGGGACGAAAGCTTCGGCCGCCCGGACGCGTCTATCCAGACGCTGCAGGCGAATGAGCGCTGACATGCCGGAGTCCAACGCGCACGCCCTGCAGCTGACCGTCACCTCCGAGACCGAGGTGGTCATGACCCGCGCCTTCCACGCGCCGTGCGAGCTCGTGTTCCAGGCGTTGACGCGCTGCGAGCACCTGCGTCGCTGGTTCGGCGCGCGCACCTCGACGCTCGAGGCGTGCACGCTCGACCTGCGCCCCGGCGGGAGCTTCCGCTTCGTGCAACGAGACGCCGACGGCGGCCTCCACCCGATCACCGGTGTCTACCAGGCGGTCGCGCCGCCGTCGCGCCTCGCCCACACCTTCGTCTACGACGTCGACGGTCGGCGCGAGCAGCGCTTGCGCGTGAGCGTGAGGCTCGACCAGCGAGACGGCGTCACGCTGCTCACCAGCACCGCCAGCTTCGCCGACCGCCACGAGCGCGACGCTTACCTGGAGGGGGGCATGCAGCGCGCCGCCGCCGAAGGCTACGACCGGCTCTCCGAGCTTCTCGCCGTCGACCTCTCGCCCGTGGCCGATGACGAGCTGGTGCTCGCACGCATGCTGGACGCGCCGCCCGACGTGGTCTTCGCGGCCTGGACCGAACCCGAGCGGCTGGACAGGTGGTGGGGGCCGCCGGGTTCCGAGCTGCACAGCCAGTCGCTCGACCTGCGGCCCGGCGGCGCCTATCACTACGGCCTGCGAACGCCCAGCGGCGACGCTCTGTGGGGAACGTTCGTGTACCGCGAGATCATGCCGCCGGAGCGCCTCGTGTACGCGAGCGCCTTCGCCGACGAGGTCGGCGCCGCGGTCCCCAACCCCTACGCGTCCACGTGGCCGCTCGAGATGCTCCACACGCTCTGGCTCGCCGACCAGGGCGGACGCACCATGCTCGTCCTACGGGCCCGCCCGCTGGACGCCAGCGCCGCCCAGAGGAGGGCGTTCGCCAGGGCCAAGGCGAAGGTGTCCAAGGGCCTGGCGACGACGCTCGCTCAGCTGGCGAAGCACCTGGCGGAAGGCTAGCCCCGCTAGGGCGGGGCTAGCCCGCCCTGCCCAGCCGGATCATCGTCGCCAGGCAGCGCTCCACGTCCTCATCGGTCGTCGCCCAGGACGAGAGGGAGATGCGCATGGCGGTGCGCCCCTGCCACTCGGTGCCGCCGCACCAGCAGGTGCCGTCGTCCTGCAGCGCGGCGATGACGCGGCGCGTCCGGTCCGGCGTGCCGAACGACACCAACACCTGGTTCAAGACCACATCGTTGAGGATCTCGAAGCCCGCCCGCGACAGGCCGTCGGCGAACAGGCGGGCATGCCGGCAGCAGCGCTCGACGAGCTCGCGGACGCCCTCTGCGCCCAGGCGCTTGAGCGCCGCCCACACCTCCACCCCGCGGGCACGGCGCGAGAGCTCCGGCGTGAAGTCCGACGGGTCTCGGATGCCGGCGTCCGGAAGGTATGCCGCCGTCACGGCCATGGCGGCCACCAGGTCGGCGGGCTCGCGCACCAGGGCGATGCCGGAGTCGTAGGGCACGTTGAGCCACTTGTGGAAGTCCGTCGCCCACGAGCTCGCGCCCTCGAGGCCGGCGCTCAGGTGGCGCAGCTCGGGGCTGGCGCCCGCCCACAGGCCGAACGCGCCATCGACATGCACCCAGGCGCCCGCCGCGCGGGCGCGCGGCACGATGTCGACGAAGGGGTCGAAGGCGCCGCTGTTGACGTTGCCCGCCTGCAGGATGACGATGCACGGACCCTCGAGCGCCGGCAGTCGGTCGGCGCGGAAACGCCCCTGCGCATCGGCCTCAGCGACCTCGACGCGCGCCTCGCCGAACCCCAGGAACGCCAGCGCCTTGCGCGCCGAGGGGTGGACCTCGCCGCCCACCACCACGCGCACCGGCGGCGCGCCGAACAGGCCTCTGGCCTCCACGTCCCAGCCGACGCTCGCCAGCACGGCGTGGCGGGCGGCGGCGAGCGCCACGGTGTTGGCCATGGTCGCGCCGGTCACGAAGGCGCCTCCGACGCTCGCCGGCAACCCCAGGAGCTCGCGCAGCCAGCCCAGCGCGATGCGCTCGAGCTCCGCGGCTCCGGGCGTCACCAGATGCGAGACGGCGTTCTGGTCCCAGGCGGTGGCGAGCGTGTTGGCGGCCACCGTCACCGGCAGGCTGCCACCGATCACGAACCCGAAGTAGCGACCACCGGCCATGGCGGGCGTCGCCGGCGACACCAGCGCATCGAGCACGGCGAGCACCTCCTCGGGCGCGGTGCCGGTGGCCGGCAGCGGCTCCGAGAGCTGCCGCAGGGCGGCGACGGCGTCGGCCGTCGGCGCCACGCCGCGGTCGTTCAGGGCTGCGCGGTAGCTAGCGGCGCGCTCGGCGGCATCGACGAGGAGCCGGCGCGTCAACACCGGATCCAGGTCGTGTCGTTGGAGCGAACCGTGTGCGCCGGACCCGGACGCGCCCACCGCAGCGCTGTGCGGTTCGGATTCCGACATGGCTTCTCCTTTCGTGAGGCGCGCTGGCGGCCCCGTAGGCTTCAGCCGGGAGGCGACCCCGCCGACGCACGGCGCTCGAGCTCGAGCAGGAACTGCTTGCGCCACAGGCCTCCACCGTAGCCGACGAGCGTGCCGTCGGCACCGATGACGCGGTGGCACGGGATGACGATGGCGATGCGGTTGTCGCCGTTCGCCCTGGCCACCGCCCGCACCGCCGTGGGCGAGCCGATCCGCCGGGCCTGCTCGGCGTAGCTGCGCGTGGCGCCGAAGGGGATCGACCGGAGCTCCGCCCAGACGCGCTCCTGGAAGTCGCTGCCGGCGGTGTGGAGCGGCGTCTCGAAGGCACGCAGCTCGCCCGCGAAGTACGCCTCCAGCTCGCCCGCGAGCCGCCGACCGATGTCGGTCGTGCCCGGTACGTAGGCGCAGTCCAGCCGTGTGGCCAGCCGTGCCAGCTGCGTCTCGAGCATGGGCCGGTCGGTGAACTCCAGCAGGCACACGCCGCGCTCGCTGGTGCCGAGCAGCATCGGCCCGAGCGGCGTGGACAGCGTCGTCAGGTGAACGAGGCGGGCGTCGCGGCTGCTGCCGGGGCTGCGGCCGGTGATGCGCTTCAGCGCTTCCTGGAAGCCGCTCAGGGATTCGTAGCCGTTGTCGAATGCGGCGTGTGCCACCGGCGCGCCGTCGGCAAGCTCGTGGATGGCCCGCGCCAGCCGGCGGCCGCGCTGGTAGGCGTGGAAGGTCATGCCGTGGTGCTTCTTGAACCAGCGCCTGACCCACGCCGGATCGAGGCCGCGGTCCCGCAGATCGGCATCCTTGATGCGGTGCGAGGGCTCGGCCTCCACCGCGCTCAACAGGGCGCGGATCGCCTCCGGGGTGGCGCCTCTCGGCTCCAGCGGATGGCACCGGAGGCACGGGCGGTAGCCTGCGGCCAGCGCCTCGTGAGCGCTGGCGAAGAAGCGCACGTTCTCGGGCTTGGGCTTGCGGGCGGGGCACGACGGCAGGCAGAAGATGCCGGTGCTGCTCACCGCGACGAAGGCGACGCCGTCGAAGCACGCGTCGCGCGTCAGCATGGCGCGCAGCAGCTCCTCGCGAGGGGGGAGCGCCGGCTCGCGGCGTCCGGGAACGTCGGCGATGGGCAGGGTGAGGGCCGGCTGGGTCATGGCCGCACTGTACTCGCGCGGCGCACCGGCCGACCACCGGAGACTGGACGTCGAACTGGCGGCCATCGGCGGCGGCCCACAGCGCCGTGCCGGCGCCGCCGTCCGGCCGCCCCGGGCGCGGGACGACGGGCCGGCATCCACATGCCCGCGTCGTGGACCCGCCGACGTGCAAGCCGCGGTCCGGCCGGCCCGCCTCAGCCGCCGCCCCATGCCCCGTGCGCCCGCAGAACGCCCACGACCCGGTCAACGGCGGACGTCACGGCGGCGGGGTCCGCCCGCACGACGACGGCGTCGAACGCCCCTTCGGGCGTGGCGGCGTCCGCCAGCGCGACCGTTCCCTGCGGGGTGCGCCACCCCAGCACCAGGGTGTGCTCGCTGACCTCTCCGGCGCGCGTCAACTCGCTGGCGATCAGGTCGCCGGCCGGGGGCGGCGCGCCGGCGGCGCGCAGGGCGGCGGCGACCGCCAACCACGCCTCGTCGGCGCTCGCCAGCACTTCCAGCGCCTGCCGCCACGCCGCCTCGGAGCCGTCAAGGATCGCGTCCGCGCCGGCCCGGGACGTGGCCCCGGCGAGCGGCCGCTTGGGCGGCCCGCGCAGGCCGAGGCGCTCGCGCGCCTCGGAGCTCCACGTCAACGGTGCCGGGCCGGCGAGCGCGGCGTCGGGCTGCGGCGGCGCCGGGTAGGCGGCGTCGGCCGCGTCGGAGGTGGCGACCTCCGCCTCGATGCCGGCCGCCTCCAGCGCCGGCCTGAGCACCTCGATGGCGCCGCGGCGGTCGCCGGTGGCGCTCAGCAGCAGCAGGTCGCGCGCACGGGTCAGGGCGACGTACAACACGCGCCGGTCCTCTGCCTCCTCGCGGCGCCGCGCCTGCGCCCCGAGCAACCGGTAGAGCGCCGGCTCGGCGCGCTCGCCGCCTTCGTCGCGAAGCGCGAACGCCACGCCCTCGTCGCGGTCGTAGAGCATCGCCGGAGCGGACGAGCGGCCGCCGTGCTCGAGGTCCGCGACCACCACCACCGGCCACTCCAGCCCCTTGCTGCGGTGGATGGTGAGCAGGCTGACGGCGCCATCGGCCTGCAGCGTGGGACGGGGCACGTCGACGCCGGCCCGGAGCAGCCGCCGCAGCCGCCGCACCACGCTGAACGCGTCGCCGAGCCCGCTCTCCAGCATCCGCACCAACTCCAGGAAGCCAGTCCAGTCCGCCAACCGGCGCGAGGCTCCCGGCATGCCGGACAGCACGGCGGTGTAGCCGGTCAGCGTGTCGGCGAGCTGCAGCCGGCGCGAGGCGCTCCACGCCGGGACGCTGAGCAGCTCGCGCAGCACGTCCCGCGCACGGTCCAGTCCGGCAGGCGGACGCCCGAGCGCATCGAGTGCCGGCCACCACCCCGGCGTGCGCCGGCCGGCACGGCGCGCCGCCGCGTCCCGGACAGCCGGCAACGCCAGCGCGAAGCGGTACAGGGTGGGGTCGTCGACGGCGAAGAAGGGTCCGCGCAGCACCGCCGCCAGCGCCACGTCGTCGCGCGGGTCGGCGAGGAAGCGCAGCATGGCCAGAGCGTCCTTCGCCTCACGCGTGGCGAGCAGGTTGCCGCCCCCCGTATGCACCGCCGGTACGCCCAGCGCCGGGAGGATCTCGCCGTAGACACCGAGCGGTTGCCAGGTGCGGGTGAGCACCGCGATGTCGTCGGGCCTGACCGGCCTGGGCTTGCCTGCGACCTTGTCCCACACCGGCGTGCCGGCGTCGAGCAGCCTGCTCAGCGTGGCCGCGATGCGGCGGGCCTCGGCAACCTGGCGCCTGCTCTTGCTGCCACCGTCCGAGAGCAGCTGCAGGCTCACTGGCGGGTCGCCGTTCGGCGCCTCCGTGCGCTCGGCCGAGAGCGGCTGGTGCAGCTCGCCGAGGATGGGCGCGAAGGTGCGGTTGACGGCCTCGGTCAGGGCGCGGTGGGCGCGGAAGCTGCGGTCCATGAGGATCTCGGCCCCGGCCGGGTCCCGGCGGACGCGCTCGCGCCGGCGCCGGAACACCCGCACGTCGGCGCCGCGGAAGCCGTAGATGCTCTGCTTCTCGTCGCCGACCACGGTGAACGTCATGCCTGCGCCGAGCAGCTCCAGAACGCGCTCTTGGACGGCGTTCGTGTCCTGGTACTCGTCGACCAGGACGGCTTTCCAGCGCGCCTGGTAGTGCGCCCGCACGCCGTCGGCCTCCAGCGCGCGCAGGGCGTGCACCTCCAGGTCCGCGAAGTCGAGCACGCGGCGGCGGCGCTTCTCCTCGGCTAGCGCGTCGCGAACGCGCCCGAAGGCAACCCGCAGGGCCGGCAGCAGCGCCGCCAGGCGGGTGTCGGCCGCGCCCAGCCGAAGGTCCACCAGGCCCTCGGCGAGTGCCCCCCGGGCGGCCTCACGCAGAGTCCTGAGCGCCTGCTTCACGGCCGCAAGGTCGCCCTCGGGCCAGGCCGCGCGGCGCCCGCCCCGCAAGTTCACGGCCGCAACGTCGGCCAGCCCGGCGTCGACGTCGCC
>CAYOXR010000377.1:0-7555 GCA_964407955.1 uncultured bacterium
GGGAAGGAGGCGAGCTCCTTGCCAGTCTTGGTGTCGAAGACGGTTCCCTCGGCGGACGCCTCCTCCGACGCCCACAGCTGTGTCCCGTCCGGGCTGAGACCCACGCGTTCCGGGTTCACGCCGGCAGGGTAGGTCCTGACGATCTTGTCGGTCTTCACGTCGATCGCAGCGATCTTGTCCGCCGAGGACTGATGCTGCGGCTGGAAGTCGCTGATCGCCGCGTAGATGGTTCTGCCGTCCGGGCTCACCGCCATGCCGCGCGGCCGCACCTCGCCAGGGCGCCCCGACACGCTGATGGTGCCGATCTGCTTGAGCGTCAGCCCGTCGAACACCGTGATGGCCGCGCCATACTCGTCCGACACGTAGATGCGGAAGTCCTGCTTCTGAGCCCAGACGAGCCCCGCCGGCCACAAGGCGAACGCGAGAACGACGAGGATGCTGATGCCGAGGGTCTTCATGGTGATCATCCTGCCTTCCTCACAAGGGCGTGCTTCGGTGGGGCTGCCGCGTGAAGGCGCGCCGGGCGCCTGCCCGCAGGCTTCGCGATCGGTTCACGGCCGCGGCACTTGGAAGCAGCGTCACGCTCGGGCGACGCCGCCTCCGTGGATGGAGCAGGCGACTTGGATGTCACAGGTGACAGATCGAGTCCGCCGGCCCGTCGCCCAGCGAGTCCAGCTCCTTGCGCGTGCGGTTCTTCGCGGGTGGTATCTCCGCCGCCACACTGGCGACGGCGATCTGCTTCGAGAGCTCGCGGCTCCAGGTTGCCTTGGGGTCGATCCGGATGATGTAGAGCGGCTGCCTGAGCTGGTGATCCCAGGCGCGGAAGCTGATGCCCGGCCCCTTGGCCACGTCGAACGTGACGCTGGGGTCGTTCAGCACCGCCATGATCTTGGCCGGGTCGATGGAGCCGGCCTTCAACGCCGCCTGGTGGAGGATGTTCACCGCCTCATACGCGGACCACGCCGTGGGGTCCATGGGTTGGCCCCAGCGGCCGGTGTAGTTGGCGTTCAGGGTCTTGGCCGCCGCGGGATCGGAGAGGCTCGTGTCCCACAGCGCCACGCGGTCACCGAGACCGGCGGTCGATGCACGGAAGTTCAGCGCGCCCAGGTAGTCCCGCGTCTGACTCACGGGGTCGGGGTACGCTGCTATCGCAAGGCGCGGTCCTATCGACTGAAGCTCGCCTTCGAAGGTGATCTGGTCCACTGCCCCCAGCAGCGAGAGCACCACGTCGGCATGCGAGGACTCCATCAGCTTGAACTGCGGCTGGTAGTAGGGCGAGCCGGCCGGTACCGCGGCGCTGCCCACCACCGTTGCGCCCGAGACCTTGGCGACAGACATCAGCGCCCGATCCTTCAAAGCGCGGCCATCGGCCGTGTCGTAATAGACGATGAACCAACGCTTCTTGCGCTCCTGCGGGCCGGAGTACCAGCGCACCAGAGCGTCCATGTACATGCCGGCGCTGGCCTCGACGTTGAAGGTCGTGGGCAGGCACTCCGCGCGCACCGCCAGGCTCGACGAGCCGATGTTCAGGAACGGGATCTTGGCGTTCTGGGCGATGCCGGCCAGGGCCCGGGCTTCGCCCGGCACGAGCCCGCCGACGAGGGCAGCGACCTTGTCGACGGTGAGCAGACGGTTCGCTGCTCGCACCGCCGCGTCCACGCTCGGGGCGCTCGCGATGGACACGTAGATGGGGATGCCGCCGTCTTCGGGCGCGCTGCTGTACTCGCCGTAGGCTTGCATCGCGCCCTGCTCGGCCGCCCTGCCCACGATGTCGTAGAGCGACGTGCTCACCGTTCTGCCGGGCGTGAAGGTGGGAATGACGACCCCGATGCGCAGCACCGGCCCCTTCGGCGCGCCCTGCGCCAGGACAGGCGCCAGGCTCGCCCACAGCGCAGCGGCCACGACGGCGACGAGGACTCGCCGGGATCGTCTCATGGAAGCCCCTTCGGCGCGACGGGCCGCGGCACGCTCTCCAGCGGCACGTGATACTGCTTCAACACCGCCTGGATCTCATCCCAGCGGTCGGCGAGCGCCCTGTCGAGATCGTCGCGCAGCGACGTGTCCCCGACGCGAACGGCGATCGTCATGGCCTCGCTCATCACGTTGCCGTTGTCATCGATCTCGGGGGTGACCGTCACGATGTCCAGCTTGACGGGCTGCCTGCTGGCGAAGTAGCCGGCGACTGGGCCCCAGGCGATGCCCAGCTGCACGTCCTTGTTCACGACCGCCGTGATGATCTTGCCGAGGTGGTCGGGGATCGTGTTGTCGCCCTCGTAGCTGGCCACGATGCTCTTCTGCCAGCCCTCGTGCACCAGCGTGTCCTGAGGAAGGATGCCATAGGACTGGAGCCCGATGCGAAGATGCGCGAGCAGCGGGTCGGTCAGCGAAGATACCTTGAGGCCAGAGTCGGCCCGATAGACGAATACGTAGGGCGAGCGGTAGTACGGGAGGGTCGTCAACAGGCCGTCATAGCCGTCCGGCACGCCCATGATCATGTCGCACTTGCCCTCGCGAAGCTCCAGGTTGACCATGTCGGAGTTGAACAGGTGCCAGTCGTAGGTGACGTGGGCGCCCAGGTCCTGGGCCAGGATCTCGGCGATCTTGTTGTCGAAGCCGGAGCCGTCCTGCGCCGTGAACGGAAGCGTCGTGGGATCGGCGCACACGCGCATCTCCCAGCCCGCCGCCCTGACGTTCCCCATCAGCAGGAGTGCGGCAAGCGCCACGCATACACCAGCCACCGGGACCCGGCTGCGGCCCGCGCGCATTGCGGTGAGCATGCTAGGCAAGATACCTCTTTCCGCGGGCGTTGTTCTCGGCCCGCGACACCTTTCGCGCGCCGGTGCAGCCGGCGCCACCGAAAGCAGGCAAGGTCGAAGCATGAGCTTCGACCTTGCCGGTGAGACGTGCGTTGGCTCAGGGCAGACCGAAGACGTACAGGGTCGTGCCTGGGCGGGCGTAGCGCGTGGCGTCGTCCGGAGCCGTCTTGTCGCCGACGGCCGGGTTGCTCGGCGCCTCGCTGGTGATGACGGCGATGTACTGCTTGCCGTCGGGGCCGATGAAGGAGACCGGCGAGTTGCGGAAGCCGGAGCCTGTGCGGAACTTCCAGATCGTCTGGCCGTTGGTGGCGTTGACCGCCTGGAAGTAGCCCTGATCGGTGCCGCTGAAGATCAGGTTGCCGCCGGTCGACATGAGCGGGTGACGGTTCTGGTAGTTCTGCGACTGGACGGACCAGACCCGCGTGCCGGTGTTCGGGTTCCAGGCCTGCATGGCGCCCAGGTAACCGCCGGGACCCGTCACGCTGTCACCGAAGTCGATCAACACGTAGTGGCCGCCCGGCGTCCAGGTGCCCTTGGCACCGGTGAACCCGGAGTTGCAGCGGTTGTACGAGTTGAAGTAGACCAGACCCGTCTTCGGGTTGTAGCTGTCGTTGAACCAGTTGTTGCCGTTGATGAACGGGCAGATCTCGCCGGTCTTCTGACCGGTGTAGACGAGAGCGTCCTTGTTCATGACAGGCTCGCCCGTCGTCATGTCGACGTGGTCGGACCACGTTACGGGCGTGTACTTCTTCGGCTGGTAGAGGAGCTCGCCGGTGGCGGCGTTCCAGGCGTAGAAGTAGCCGTTGCGGTCAGACTTGACCAGCGCGTAGACCTGCTTGCCGTTGACGTTCAGGTTGATCAGGAAGGGGTTGTCGACCTGGTCGAAGTCCCACTGGTCCTGCGGCGTGGCCTGATAGGCCCAGATGAGGTGACCGTTCGACGCGTTCCGGGCCAACACCGACGAGCAGTACTTGTTCGTGTACTTGCTGAGGCCGGGCGCCGTGGTGGGATCGCGGCGGTAGTCAGGGTTCCACGGACCGCAGTTGCCGGTGCCGTAGTAGAACATGTCCAGCTTCGGGCTGTAGCTCATCCAGCCCCAGACCGTGCCGCCGCCGTGCTTCCAGGAGTCGCCGTACCAGGTGCTCGTGCCCGGGTTCTGCACCTTGTCCCCCGGGTAGAACGGCTTGAAGTCGCTGGTGATGCCCATGTCCGCGTTCGGGCCGGTGCTGTAGTACTTCCACTGCAGCTTGCCCGTCTGGAGATCGTACGCGGCCACGTAGCCGCGGACCCCGCGCTCGCCGCCTTCCACGCCGACGATGACGTGGTTGTCGACGACAAGGTCCTGACCGGGCGTGGTCTCGGTGATGCTGAGGTCGGCCGTCTGCACCTTCCAGTTCGGCTGGCCGGTGTCGGCGTTCACCGAGAAGAGCTGGCCGTCGAGGGTGGAGAAGATGAGGTTGCCGTCGGCGTAGGCGAGACCGCGGGACTGGGCACCGCAACACGCCGTCGCCTGCTTCAGGCCCGGCATGTCGGGCTTGAACGCCCACTTGACGTAGCCGTCACGCGACAGGTCGAGCGCGTACAGCGTGTTCGGCTTGGGCGTGAGGATGTACATGGTGTTGCCGACCACGAGCGGCTCGGCCTCGAGCGAGTCGGTCACGCCGAGCTGCAGCGTCCACTTCACCTGCAGCTGGTTGACGTTGTACGCGTTGATCTGGTCCAGCGGACTATAATTCCACGCCGCGTAGTTGCCGTTCGGCATAACCCACTGGCCGGCGTCGTTCTCCATCGACAGCAGGCTCGACTGGGCCAATGCGTTGGCCAGCAGTCCAAACGTGAGCATGATTGCCAGTACGACAGCTGCCCGCGTTCGCTGCGCAAGAACGCCTCTCGGACTCCCTGAATGCATACCCGGCACCTAATCCTTTCCAGTATTGCGAATGCAGAAGCTCGTGCTGAAGCTCGAGCGTGATCCGATCAGCGCAGGTTCTTCACCTCCTCCGGAGTGACCGCACCGTAGTCGTTCGACCACGAGTTGCGGACGTAGGTCGTGATAGCAGCCACCTGTTGGTCGGTGAACTGGTCCCTGAACGAGGGCATGCCGTGATCGGTGAACCCGTTCAGGACGCGGTTGACGATGAAGAACGTGCTGCCCACGTTGGGATCGCCGTCCAGCGCCGGGCCGATCTTGCCTTCCCCGTTGTCCCCGTGGCACACGTGGCAGATGCTGTCGAAGATCGTCTTGCCCTGGGCCATCAGCGAGTCCATCTCGGCCTTGCTGATCTGCACCTTCTTCTCGGGCTGCTCCTTGGTGATCTCCTTGCCGGCAGGAGAGACGATCCAGAAAAGGTTGCCGAGGCCCTCGCCGTTGACCTCCCCGACCTTGTGGTCGCGAACGTACGTGTAGAGGGGCCAACCGTTGTAGGTGACCTGGAGCGAGCCGTCGGGCCGCTTGACGGTGCCGAGCAGGCTGGCGTCGACGCCCTTGCCGGCAACCGGCGCGCCCTTGACGATCAGCGGGGGCCAGTTCGTCGTGCAATCGCCCGTGCAGGTGCTGGCGCCCTGGGCGTCTCGCGTGAGAAGGTAGAGGCTCATACCGTTTGCGTTGGTCAGGTGAAGCCCGTAGCGGGGGGCGACATCCGCCCTGACTGTGGGGGTCGAACCGTTTTGCGCGAAGGTGAGGGATGCAACGAGAGCTACGACGGCACAGACAACGACGAGAAAGCGGGACTTCAACATACCCCTCCTCGGAGATCCACGGTTTTGACAACCAGGTTCGGTCTGACCACCATTGATGCATGCGGTAGCGCTCCGCATACTCGGCGGCTCCGTACAGACCACTTGCCAGCAACTGCGATGCAAATGCTACCACCCGTCCACCGAGGATGCAAGGCCGGATCGCGCTCAGGTGCCGATGGACGCAGCATTATTGCGTCTGGGAGGCCATTTTCGGACTTGGCGTGGCATCTAGATCATGAATGGCTATGCGCTGGGTTGCACGTCGCGAGCGGATCTTGGCGTTCGCCCAGCCGCCTCGATCGGACCCGCCACCGATCCGAGCGGCTCACTCGCGCTGCCGCTCGATCACACGCGGCGCGGCACCTCGACGGACACGTCGCCGTGTGCCGTCAGCGCTTGTACATGCGGCGCATGGCTCGGGCTGCTACCGCAGTGGCAATCAGCGGCAGTCCCAAAGCGACACCGAGGTCGGCGGCCATGATCAGCTGCCTGAAGCCGAGCAGCACGTCACGCAGCAGGTCGAGCTCGTAGCTCACCGGGTTGGCGTACACCAGTACCCGCAACCAGATCGGCAGCTGCACCACCCAGCCGCTGCCGATCGAGTAGATGCCGTACTTCTGCAGCTGCAGCCGGAGCGCATCGGGGATGGCAAGGAAGCCTACCCCCCCGATGATGCCGCGGATGGGGAAGATTGCGCCGGACAGGAAGTAGAGCGGCTGAATGATGCCGTTCGAAATGCTGCCGAAACCCTCGAACGTGCGCATGCGGGCCGCGATGATCACCCCGAAGGACGTCAGCAGCACGCCCATGGAGAGCATCACGCACCATGCGAGCAGGACTTTCGTGACGCTCAGCTGGACCCCGATGATCGGCGCGAACAGCAGCGGGATGGTGCCCTGTGCCATGGCCACCGTTGCACCCCCCAACACCTTCCCCAGCGCCACCGAGAACATGGGTGCGGGCGAGACGACCACTTCGCGCAACAGCCCCACCTCGCGGTCCCAGACGATGGCGATAGCCGACTGCAGGGACGCGAACAGGACGTTGAGCGTGACGACGCCGGGCAGAATGTACTGGGCGTAGCTGTAGCCTTCGATCTCGCGCAACGCCGCGCCGAGCCCGAAGCCCAGGATGATGAGCCACAGCACGGTGCGGGAGAAGCCTCCGAAGATCTGCGAGCGGTCCCGCCAGTAACGCAGCAGCTCGCGGCGCCAGAACGAGGCCGCCACGCGGGGGTCGAGCGGCGACCTGGGGGCCGCCCCGACCCGCGTCGGCGCGGACGCCGAAGCCTGCGCGCTCATCGGGTGTGCTCCCCGCCACGTCGTCCGAACGCGAGCAGGCGCGCCCGTGGGGTAGCCGCTTCGTCGCGGAGTTCGCGCCCGGTGAGCTCGAGGAAGACCTCCTCGAGGCTGCGCTCGGTCTCGCCCTCCAGGCGTCCCTTCAACTCCGTCGGCGAGCCCAGCGCGATGACCTGGCCATGGTCCATGATGGCGACGTGGTCGCAGTCCTCGGCCTCCTCCAGGTAGTGCGTGGTCATGAACACCGTCAGCCCCTCCCCGCGAAGCGCGCGTATGCTCTCCCACAGGTGGCGCCGCGCCTGGGGATCGAGGCCCACGGTCGGCTCGTCGAGGAACAGGACCTTCGGCTCGTGCATGAGTGCCCTGGCCAGTTCGAGGCGGCGCTTCATGCCGCCCGAGAAGGTGCGCACCGGCCGCCTTGCCTCGTTCTCGAGCGACGCCCAGCTGAGGGCCCGCGCGATGCGCTCCCGCGTAGCGTGCCGCGGGATGGCGTACAGCACGGCGTGCATGGCCAGATTCTCGTGAGCGGTCAGGCGGTCGTCGAGCGCCGGTTCCTGGAACACCATTCCCATCACCGAGCGCACGCCCGCGCCGTCACGCTTGACGTCGAAGCCGAGGACCGACGCCGTTCCCGAGCTCGGTTCCAGGACCGTGGTCAACATGTGGAGCGTGGTGGTCTTCCCGGCGCCGTTGGGCCCGAGG
>CAYOXR010000378.1:0-1828 GCA_964407955.1 uncultured bacterium
CCATGGGCGGGCCGCACTCGGTCGGACGCTTGGCGGCCGCTCGCGCGCATCGTGTCGCGCCAGGTCCCGTGCCAAGTGTTTCGCCGGACGCCTGTCGCTCAGCGGGCCCCGCTCACGGCTCGCTGCACCATCGGCAGGAACTCGCTCAAGGGCACACGCTGCACCGCAGCGGCCCGTTCGACGGTCACGAGCCTGCCCAACACCTTGCGCACGGCGAGGCCACCGACGCGCTTCACGCCGAAGAGCTCCATCACCTCGGCGATGTCGCCATGCTGCGCGAGGATGTCCGAGACGAGGGTGTCCTTGGTGATCTCGAGCGGGGTCTCGCTGTTCATGGCCTCGACCTGGCTTCCCGAACCCGGATTGGGGACCGCGAGGCAACGCCGAGCTGGTCCGACGGCGCCGCCGCATTTCGCTTCGCTCGACCCCTGGGGACCCCGCATGATACGGCGGCCGCGAACCGTCAGACGCCACGGCACGCGTCTCGGCAAGGCAGGCGAGACGAGCACCGGGCACACCTCGTTCGCGCCGTTCGTGTCCGTGGCCGCGAAACGCCGCTCGGCCCACGCCACGTCGAGCGACCTGCGATGCCCCGGCAGACGTCAATCGCCGCCAGGGACAGCCACATCTGACGTCCATCACGAGGGCACCGAAACACCCCTCCGTCCCCTCCAGGACGCTGCACGAAAGCCAGCCCCGACGTCCCCGCTCACGACGGCGCAGCAGCACGCCGCCACCCGCCGACCCCGTGCGCGACGACGATCAAGGGCATCTGCCCCTTGCTCGACGTCGCTGCACCATCCACGCTGAAGGCGCTTTAGGCGTTGGGGCCCTGTCCTGTTCCGTTCTTGCCGCTGGTCCGACACGTCTGCCTTGTCAATCAACGCCTGAACGGAGGGGATCGCGCTCATGGAACCACCCACCGAAGGCTATGCCGCCCGCCTGCAGATCGACTATCCCGAGCGGCTCAACCGGCTGACGAGCTTCTTCCGGCTGATCTGGATCATCCCCATTGCGATCATCATCTGCCTGCTGACCGCCACCGGCAGCGAGACGGTCATCAGCTCGACCGGCCACACGGTGACGCGCAGCACCGGCGGCATCACCAGCGGGCTATGGCTGGCAACCCTGTTGATGATCGTGTTCCGCGCCCGCTACCCGCGCTGGTGGTTTGACTTTGCGCGTGAGCTGGCCCGGTTCGGGGCGCGCGTCGGTGCCTACCTGGCCCTGCTGACCGATGCCTACCCATCGACCGTCGAGGAGCAGGCCGTGCACCTGGAGATCGACTACCCCGACGTCGAGCACGACCTCAGCCGCTGGCTGCCGCTCGTGAAGTGGCTCCTCGCCATACCGCACTACGTCGTCCTGGCCTTCCTATGGATCGGCGCGATCTTCGCCGTGATCCTCGCCTGGTTCGCCATCCTGTTCACCGGACGCTATCCGCAGACGCTGTTCGACTACGTGACCGGCGTCAGTCGCTGGAGCCTGCGCGTCTACGCCTTCGCCTTTCTGCTGGTCACCGACCGCTACCCGCCCTTCAGCCTGGCCTGAGAGCGGCACGGAGCGCCTTCGGACACGACTCTCCGAAGCCGGGTGCGCGCGACGGCGCCGCGCGCGCAACGACCGTGTGTCGACGGACGGACGTTGATAGCGCTCACAGTTGGGCAGGCATGCAGACCGTGTGGAGGGCACGGATCGTCAGGCCTGCGACGCGCCAAATGACGATCTGAGAACCCGTAAATCATGTCCCTGTGCGCATGGATCGCTCATGCCGCCTTGACACGGTGAGCCAGCGCCCCTATATTGAGAACGTTAACAGCGCTTGGCA
>CAYOXR010000379.1:0-2768 GCA_964407955.1 uncultured bacterium
CTTCGAGGTGCGCAACGACGTCGAGAACGCCGGCATGCACTGGATCACGGTCGGCCCGGAAGGCCGGCCCGGTACGTCCATCGTGCTGTACCCGCCGGCCGCCGCCTAGACCCATCCGCGCACGCAATCAGGAGGTGCCGCATGCCCTACACCGTTGACTTCAAGACCGTTTCGACCGTCGGGCTGGAGTCGTCGCCGGTCGCGGCCGCGCTGGCCGGTCTTCGGGCGAACGAGGCCCGCTACTTCAAGAACAAGTACGACCACGTCTTCACGGTGGAGCCTGCGGGCGACGCCAAGTCGACCGTCGAATGGGTGCACCGGATCCTCGAGGAAGAACGCGGCATCGTCATCGCGTCGCGTCCTCTCGAGGCGACGGCATTCCAGGTCGAGAACATCCGCTGGACCTACGTCTTCTACGAGAGCGGACTCTCCATCAACGTCCTGTACAACCTCGACGACCCGAAGAAGCGGGCGGTCGGCTTCAAGATCTCCGACGGGATGGACATCCCCGCCGAGCTCGCCTCGTTCAAGTTCGCCCGGCAGAAGTCGAAGCTGGCCGGAACCATCCGCGGTTCCTACTTCGCGTTCAAGACCGACTACTGAGCACCGCGCCTGGCGCCGGGCAGCGTCTCCATGCCGGGGCGTCGCCGGCGGCGGCTTCGGCGCGAAGCCCCGCCGGCGCTAGAATCGCCGGCATGGACCCGTCTCCGGCCCCGGCCACCACGAGCGCGTTCGACCGCCTGACGCACGGTTGGGTCTACGGCGGCTTCCTGGCCGGGTTCCTGTTGCTGGCACTGCTCCCTGTGTTCACTGCGGGTCTCTCCCCGGCGTTCCTGTTCGTCGCGCTCCAGCTCCCCGTCTACATGCTGCACCAGTACGAGGAGCACGACGACGACCGCTTCCGGCACTTCGTCAACCGCGAGGTGGGCGGCGGGCGGGACGTCCTGACGCCGGCCGCGGTGTTCCTGATCAACATCGGCGGCGTGTGGCTCCTGAACGTCGTGGCCATCTGGCTGGCGGCCAGCGGCGGCATCGGCTTCGGTCTCATCGCGGTCTATGCGACCCTGGTGAACGCGCTGGTCCACGTCATCCCGGCGCTGGTGACGCGCCGCTACAACCCGGGCCTGACGACCGCCATCGTGTTGTTCCTGCCGCTCGGTGGGGTGGCCGCGTGGCTCGTCACGGCCACCGGCCGTGCGGGGCCGGCCTACCACCTGCTCGGGCTGGGCGTGGCCCTCGCCGTTCACGTGGCCATCGTGGGCTACGTGCTGCAGCGCCGGCGACGACTCGCGCGCGGCTAGCGCGGCGGCCGGCACCGATGGGCTTCGGTCCCGGAGGCCGAGGACCCGCCCAGGACCGCCACCGGGGTCGGTGCGGCGGCGCTCTCGATGGGCCGGTACCGGCAGCATCGACGCCGAGCCGGACTACGTCCCGCGGTGCACGGTAAGGTGTTCCCGTACCGTTCGGGGGACGGACTCGCGCCTGGTGCCGGCGTCCCCCCGGCCGTCCGGTGAGTGCCACCCTGCCGCCGCCGAGCAAGACCCCGATCAGCGAGGGGCTCGGCCGGCCGGCGGGCGAGAGCTGGCCGGCCGATCTCAGACGAGGCAGAGCCTTGGTGTCGTGCCCTGACGGACGCGACGCCTCCAGCGAGGCGTGAAGGAGGAGTCATGACGTACCGCAAGCTGGGTAGCTCGGGATTGATGGTCTCGCCGTTGACGCTCGGGACGATGACGTTCGGGGGCGAGGGTGGCTTCGGCAACGTCGGCAGCACGCAGGTCGAGGAGGCCCGCGAGCTCGTGGCGCTCAGCCGCGACGCGGGGGTGAATTTCTTCGACACCGCCGACGTGTACTCCTGGGGCGCCTCGGAGCGCATCCTCGGCCGGGCGCTCGGCGACGGCATCGATGACGTCCTGATCGCCACCAAGGTCGGCATGGGGGTCGGCGACGGTCCCAACGACGGCGGCCTCTCGCGACCGCACATCATCCAGCAGTGCGAGCAGAGCCTGCGGAACCTCGGTCGGGATCACATCGACCTCTACCAGGTTCACTCCTGGGACGGCTCGACCCCGCTGGAGGAGACGCTGAGCGCCCTGGGATACCTGGTGGACCAGGGCATGGTCCGCTACGTCGGCTGCTCGAACTACTCCGCGTGGCATCTCGTGAAGGCGCTGGGGATCGCCGACCGCAGACAGCTGCCGCCCTTCGTGGTGAGCCAGAACTTCTACAGCCCGGCGTTCCGCGACGTCGAGATGGAGCTGCTTCCCGCCATCATCGACGCCGGCATGGGCATGCTGGTGTGGAGCCCGCTCGCCGGTGGGCTGACGTCCGGGAAATACCGGCGCGACCGTCAACCCGACAGTGGCCGTCACCTGTCGGAGTGGGGCGAGCCGCCGGTCGACGACCCGGAACGGTTGTGGAACACCGTGGACGCCCTGGTCGAGGTCGGCGAGGAACACGGTTGCTCGGCCGCCCGCGTGTCGCTGGCGTGGCTCATGACCCGCCCCGGCGTCGCCAGCGTGATCATCGGCGCGCGCACCAGCGCCCAGCTCGCCGACAACCTGGCCGCCATGCAGTTGGAGCTCACCGACGACCAGATCGACCGGATCGAACGCGCCTCGCGCCCGAAGCTCCCCTACCCGATCTGGCACCAGCGCAAGACCGTCGCCGGCCGGCTCTCCGAGGCGGACAAGGTCCTGCCGGTGGATGGGGGCGATTGAGGGGACGGTGCGGGGCCGGGCTGGAGCGTGCTGGAGTTTCGTCGGTTCCGT
>CAYOXR010000380.1:0-3359 GCA_964407955.1 uncultured bacterium
TCGTTGAAGCCGCCGTAGCCGCCTCCGTCACGCACCACCAGCAGCGCTGCGCCCTCGCGGCCGCGACGGTCGCCGCCGGTGCGGTCGCCGGCTTGCAGCGCCGCCACCAGGCGCTCGGCAAGCGACCCGGCGGTCGCCTCGAAGGTCCGGACCAGGGCGTCGATCACCTCCGGGCCAACGAGCAGGTTGCCTTGCGCCGCGACCCCGTCCTTCGCGGCGCCCCCCGCCCAGGGCGGGCAGGCGTCGCCCGTGAAGCTCACGCTTCGGCCCGCGGCGTCGACCAGGCCGTACTGACGCATGGTGTGCTGCGCGTCGGTGGCGGCAAACGCCTCATGGATCAGGTCCGGCGGCACGCCGGCGCGCAGCGCCGCCATCGCCCGCGGACCATAACCGGTGTTGGCGTAGCTCTGCGTGGCCAGCGCCCCCACGTCGGCCACCGCGTATGGCACCACGGCCCCCACGGCGAGGAACTTCGACGCCACGGCGATGCCGAGGTCGCCGTTCTCGGGGTCGCGAGCCACGATCGAGAACGTGCTGACCGCTCGCATGCCCTCAAGCGTAGCACCGGCACGCGTCCGGCTCTCGCGTCTTGAACGTGCCCAGCAAGGTGTAGGCAGGGCCCGGCACGGTAGACTCGGGGCCATGGACGATGCCATGCGAGACCTCAGGGCGCTTTCGGAGATGCCGGGCGTGCCAGGGCGTGAGGAGCAGGTGCGGGCGTACCTCGAAGAGCGGGTCGGGGATCTGGTCGACAGCGTCGAGACCGACGCCCTCGGCAACTTGCACGCGCTCAAGCGCAGCCCACGGCAGGATGCTCCGCGGCTGATGGTTGCGGCGCACATGGACGAGATCGGCTTCATCGTGCGCTTCGTGGACGACAGCGGCTTCGTGCGCCTCCAGCACCTCGGCGGCTTCGACGCGCGCAACCTGTTCGCCCGGCAGGTGACGGTGCACACCGCGGCGGGCGGCGAGCCCCTGGTAGGCGTGCTGAACCCGGCGGTCAAGCCCATCCACGTCTCGACGGCCGAGGAGCGGGCCAAGACGCCGGAGGTGGAGAGCTTCTACGTCGACCTCGGGCTCGACGCCGCCAAGGTCAAGGAGCGCGTGCGCGTCGGCGACATGGTGACGTTGCGCCAGCCGTTCGCAGACCTCGGTGAGGTCGTCACCGGCAAGGCGCTCGATGACCGCAGCGGCTGCTGGATCCTGCTGGAGACGCTCAGGCGGGTGAAGACGCCGGCCGTGGACGTCCATGCGGTGTTCACCGTCCAGGAGGAGGTAGGTCTTCGCGGGGCCACGACCGGCGCCTTTCGCGTCACCCCGGACCTGGCCGTGGCGCTCGACACGACGCTGGCGCTCGACACTCCCGGCATCCCGGAGGACTCACGCATCACCGAGCTCGGCAAGGGCGCGGCCATCAAGGTCATGGACCATCGCAGCATCAGCAGCCGCTGGCTGGTCGACGCGCTGATCGCCATCGCCGAGCAGCACGGTGTGTCGTACCAGCTCGAGGTGCTGCCGATGGGCGGCACCGACGCGTCGGCCATGCAGCTCGCCCGCGCGGGAGCGCCCGCGGTGACCATCTCGACCCCGTCGCGCTACGTCCACACCGTCACCGAGATGGTTTCGAAGGCCGATCTCGAGTCCGCCGTTGCGTTGCTCAGCGCCGTCATCGAGGCGGGCGTCACTCTGCCCGGCTGAGCGCCGGGGCGGCGCCGATCCCCACGTCGTGGCCGTCGCTGCGGGCCGCAGCCGGCGCATATCGGCCCGATGGTAGAGTGGGCGCGTGATCGTCGGCATCATCAGCGATGTGCACGCCAACGTCATTGCGTTGGAGGCCGTGCTGGAACAGCTCAAGCTGCGCGGCGCGGAGACCGTGGTGTGCCTCGGCGACCTCGTGGGCTACGGGCCCGCGCCGAACGAGACCATCGACCTCATCCGGCGGGAGAGCGTGCTGTGCACCTTGGGTGCGGCCGACGAACGCATCGCCTACGCCTTCGCGCGCCGTAAGATCCCGCGCCGCGGGGTGGCCGACGAGATCCTGGAGTGGACCCGCGAGGTCATCGAGCCGCGCCACGTGCACTTCTTGCAGACCCTGCCGATCCAGCAGCGCATCCACACGCCGGCCGGTCGCCTGCGCTTCTTCCATGGCAGCCCCGAGGACCCCTCCGAGACGCTCAACCTCAACCAGGATCCGATGTCGCTATCGAAGATGCTCGAGCGCCACCGCTGCTCGATCCTCGCCAGCGGCTCAACGCACGTGCCGTTCTTCCGGGAACTGCCTTCGGGCCTGGTCGTCAACCCGGGCTCCGTAGGGCTGTCGCTGAACGGTGAGCCGGGCGCCGACTACGCCCTGCTCACCATCACCGAGGACAACATCGCGGTGCAGATGGACAAGGTCGAGTACGACTTCGCCGCGGTGGCGTTCGACATCGTGGCCTGGGGCCTGCCCTCGATGGTTGCCGAAGCGGTGCAGATGGGCCGCCTGCCCGAGCAGATGCGGCCCGAGGGCGAAGGCGACGCCGCCTCCGACGCCTGAGCAGCGCGACCGCTCCGCCATGACAGTTCTTCGAGGGGGGCGGGCGCCGTGGCGCACACGGAAGCCGTCTGCTAGGGCGTTTCGATGGCCATCGCCAGCGCCTCGCCGCCTCCGATGCAGATGGAGGCCACGCCGCGGCCGCCGCCGCGCTTGGCCAGGGCGCTGAGCAGGGTGACGAGGATGCGCGCGCCCGAAGCCCCGATGGGGTGGCCGAGCGCCACCGCCCCGCCGAGGACATTGACCCTGTCGGGGTCTAGGCCGAACTCCTCGATCGCCGCCATCGGCACCACGCTGAACGCCTCGTTGATCTCATAGACGTCCACGCCGTCGGGGGCCCAGTCGAGCCGCGCGAAGAGCTTGCGCATGGCCTCCACCGGAGCCACCGTGAACCATTCCGGTGCCAGCGCATGCGAGGTGTAGCCCCGGACGTGGGCCAGCACGCTCAGGCCGCGCTCCTTGGCCACCGCCTCGCTGGTGATCACCAGCGCCGCGGCGCCGTCGTTGATGGTGGAGGCGTTGGCCGCCGTGACCGTCCCCTCGGTCTGGAAGGCGGGCTTGAGGGCCGGCACCTTGGCGAACTCCACACGCTCCGGCCCCTCGTCCCGAGCGACGCTGGTGACCTCGCCGCGCTTGCCGGGCACCTCGACCGTTACGATCTCGGCCGCGAAGGTGCCGTCGGCCGCCGCCGCCTGCGCGCGACGATACGAGCGCACCGCGTAGGCGTCCTGGCGTTCGCGGCCGAAGCGGTAGCGGCTGGCGCACAGCTCGGCGCAGGAGCCCATGTGCTGGTCGGTGTAGACGTCCCACAAGCCGTCATAGACCA
>CAYOXR010000381.1:0-3059 GCA_964407955.1 uncultured bacterium
TGGTGGATGGCGTGCGTCTTGCGCCAGAAGTTGTACGGCGCGAGCGTCAGGACGCCGCTGAGCATCCCGACCGTGTCGTTGGCGCGCTTCGACTTGAAGAACGCGCCGTGGCCGCAATCGTGCTGGATGATGAAGATGCGCACCAGGAAGCCGGCGGCAGGCACGGCGAGCAGCAGCGTCAGCCAGTAGCCGACGCCGAGCGCCAGGTACATGAGGACCACGCTCACCAGCAGGCCGCCGAACGAGTTCGCGATCTGCCATAGGCTCCTGCGCAGGTCGGGCGTCTGATACTTCCGTACGATCGCCTGCCAGCCCGAGTATCCGGACTGCGGTTGGGTTGGCTCGTTCATGGGTGCATCCCTTCGTCGAGCGCGAACGATGGGCCACGGTGGGGCCAAGCCAGCCCACGCCGCTCCACGGCCACGCACCAGCACAGTGTCTCTACCTGCGCCACCTGTATCCGCACCGATCGGTGCAGACGCGGTAGGCGGTTCCCTGAGCGGATCGCGCCCCCGAGGAGACCTCCACGTTGCCTGTCCAAGGAATGCTCGAAGGCTACCACGGCGTACCTGCGCGGCTCGTCGCCGCCACCGGCCGCCCCGTTCGGCGCCGCCCGGTCCGACCCCGAGGTCCCGCTCGCAGGCGCCCTTGTCCGGATGCCCTTGCTATTCCGCGCCGGAACGTCTATGCTTCAGTGTTCCGAAAAAGTCGATGAGGCTTTCTTGAAACACGGGCACTCGCCCGGAAATGACTGCGCCTGACTGCGGTCAGGCGACACTAGGAGAACAAGATCATGGCAACAGGCAGAGTCAAGTGGTTCAACGGCGACAAGGGCTTCGGCTTCATCGAGCAGAGCGACGGCGGCAAGGACGTGTTCGTGCACTTCTCGGCCATCCAGGGTGACGGCTTCCGCAACCTCAACGAGAACGACCAGGTCGAGTTCAACGTCGAGCAGGGCCCCAAGGGCCTACAAGCCTCCAACGTGAAGGTCGTCCAGTCGGCCTGACAGCCGCCGATTCCCGCCACTTCCCGCGTCCCCGCTCGAGCTCGCTCGGGGGGGGACGCCTCGTCCCGGGCCGGTTCGGTGGCGTCGCCCGAGGCCACGGAGCGGCCGGGCAGCCGATGTCGGCAGGGGGCACCGCCGCGAGCACGGGCCGTCCGCCACGAACGCGCGGATGACGAACGCCGACCATCGAGCGGGCGCGAGGCGCCCTCAAAGGAGCGCATCCCATGCCCGCAGCTCGTGCACGCGCAACCACCGTCGACGACTACATCGCAGGCTTCCCCGAAGCCGTCCAGACCAAGCTCGAAACGCTCCGGCGCACCCATCCAGAAAGCCGTTCCGGAGGCGAACGAAGCCATCCAATACGGCATCGCCGCCTTCGAGCTGAGGGGCAACCTCGTGCACTTCGGGGTCTTCGGCGATCACATCGACATCTACCCGCTGGCCCCCGGCGCCGACGCAGTCTCACGGGATCTCGCCAGCTACAGACTCGGCAGGAACTCCGCCCGCTTCCACTTCGCCAGCCGCTCACGCGTACCCCTGATCCCCGTCATCGAGAAGCAAACGCGCTCCGGAACCGCCCGCATCGCTTCCATCGAAGCCACAGCACTGGATCTCTGCGACGCACCACGCATCGCAGGCGGCATGGACGCTGCGGCCACGGTCCTCGTCGAGCTCGCCGAACAGCCCAGACTCTCACTGCAGAAAGTCTTGGCCCTTAGCCCTCACTTCCCTGCTGCCGCAGCACGACGCCTCGGCTGGCTACTGACACGATTCATCGACCGAGACGACCTAGACGACCTAGACGACCTGCAAGCCTGGGCATCCGACACCAGTCACGCCCCAAGCAAACTCGACGCCAGCGAACCATCCCAAGGGCCGATCGACAAGACCTGGTCGCTGATCATCAGCACCGACATCGAGCCCGAAGCATGATCCCCTACGACGCCATCACCGAGTGGGCCACCCAACAACCAAGAGCGCGATCTCCGACCCCCGACAGAAGCTCACCCACCAAGGCTTCCGCGAAGCCCTCACGCCCTTGGTCCGCGACCTACCTCCCGACTACGACATCGATCAGACCGCAGAACTGATCATCGCCGCGTTGCTAGCCAGCCTCGATTGACCGTCTGGAAGGGCCTTCGTGATCGCGCCTGCACTTAGCCCTGACCACGGTGTTCCGGGGCCAGCTCCGGCCGCATCGGCGACGCCCGGTCACACTGGGCCGAACCTCCAACCCAGGCCTGCGGCCGTGCCCCTCAAAGGTGTTCGCCATCTCCCCGCTCGGGGTCCACCGAGGCACCACCAAGTGCAGCTAGTATGCTAGTATCTTAGCAATCTATGGATGACAAGCGGCAGTTCAACGTGTACTTGCCCATGGAGCTGATCCGCCGCGTGAAGCACGCTTCAATCGACGGCGGGCTATCGTTGTCGGAGTACACAGAGCAGGCGCTGGAGGAGAAGCTGGCGCAAGAGAAGGGCCACGCCTCGCGATCTGCAGAGGAGCATTAGCGCGCGCCCGTCTTGAAGGCGCGCCAAGGGGGATTCCATGGTTGTGATGTCCATCGTCTACGTGACGGACGTTCAAGCATCGGTCAACTTCTACAGTGCCCTGGGCTTCACCGAGCTGCGCCGCAGCCGGAGCGACAACTGGGTCGAGCTGGTAGGTGAGGGTGGCATGCTGGCCCTCCACCGCTCGACGGGAGGAAGCCGTCCCACGAATGGGCGCGTGGAGCTCAGCCTGGCGACGACCGAACCGCTCGAACGGGTCCGCGACACCCTGGTCGACACTGGAGTCGCCTCGGTGGGACCCATCATGGACGAAGCCTTCGGGCGGTCCCTGATCGTCACCGACCCCGACGGCCTCGAGATTCAGATCAACGAGCACGACCATGAGCTCTACACCTGACCCAACACCATGGCAGCTAGACCCAACGGCCTTCCGTCCCGCGATCGCCATCGAGGGCGCCACCAAGCGCTTCGGCCACGTGACCGCCGTGGACAACCTGACCCTCCAGATAGCGCCGGGCGAAGTGTTCGGCCTGCTTGGCCCCAA
>CAYOXR010000382.1:0-10224 GCA_964407955.1 uncultured bacterium
ACCAGCGAGCCCAGCACGATGGCCAGCCACAGCGGCAGGTCGTGCGCGAACAGCCAGCAGATGTAGATGCCCACGGTCATGAAGTCGCCGAAGGCGAAGTTCGGGTAGTTCGTGACGCCGAACTGCAGCGTGAGCCCCACCGATCCCATCGCCAGGATCGCCGCCGTCACCAGGCTGAAGCCCAACGTCTCGACGAGGATGTGCATCCCTCAGCGCTCCCCGTTCGCAGCGGCGTAACCGTCCACCGTCCGTCGGAGAGCGCTCAGGATCGTCGGCCCGACGTTCTGGTGCATCACGCAACCCGGCGCCAACAGCAGCCGGGCGCCCTCGGTCTCCACCACCGCGTCGTCGACGTAGCGCGCACAGGCGTGCTCGATGTGGTCGTCCGTGTAGGGCGCCGCGTCGCGGGGGAGCCCCGCCGCGAGGCCGACGGACGGCGTCCGGCTGGCGCCGGCCAGCGATGGGACGCTGTCACGGTCCTCCCAGTTGACCCAGTCCACGGGCAGTTGCCCGGCAAGCTCGAAGCGCGGCAGGCTGCCGTGGAGATGCAGCATGATGACGCTGGCATCGGGCCTCAGGGCCCGCAGGATCTGCTCGTCGTAGCCCACCCCGTACTCGTCGTAGATCGCGTCGTCGACCAGCGCGTGGTTGGCCCACTGCGTTGCGTAGAAGAATCCGTCCACGCCCGCCCGGAGGCTGGCCTGCCCGAACGCCACGACGTCCTCGGCGAGCTTGTCCAGCACCTGCCGGCTGCGCTCGCCAAGCTCGATCAAGGTGAAGGCCAGAGGCGCCGGCGACAGCTTGGCCAGCATGGTCAACGGGCTGAAGATGGTCTCGATGACGGGCACGTCGCCGCTGAGCTCCTGGCGCACCCGTTCAGCCGCTTCCAGCTCGGCCTTGACGCTCGAGCCGAGCCCCTGGTGGCGCGCCACGGCGGCAACGTCCGCCATGGTCTCGATGGACCCGCCGACGCGGGCGCGAGCGCCCGTGACCGGGTCGGGCTGCCCCGTCGCGACCCCGTAGTCCACCACCGAGTACATGCCGCTCGGCATCAGCTTCACGAGGTCGAGCTCGTACTCGTTCTGGAAGTCGACCGTGGCTCGCGCCAGCAGCCTGGGGTCGTGGTCCTGCGCCGGGAAGTGCTGCCAGAAGCTGATGGGGGGCCGGTCGACCGCCTCCCCGGACCGCGCCTTCATCAGGCGCTCGCGAGGCGTCAGAGCAGGTCCCGCCGAGAAGTGTTGCGCCGCCACAGGCTCGCCCGGCGCCGTCATGGCTCGACCGCCCGGCGTGCCTGCGACGTCGAGCGCTGCGATGGGGCGGGGCCCAATGGGCCCGGGTCCGCCGGCGTACGCCGGCGAGCCCGCAGGGTGGCTCGGCCGTGTGCGGGGAATCGACGTCGTTTATGAAGGCTAGGACGAGGACCCATGTACACCCCTCCTTGGACCCAGACTCAAGATCCTTCCAAGTGGACCGAAGTAAACACATACCATGGTGACGGGTCGGAACGTCAACTCCGAATTGTGCCGGACCGGCGTCGCTCCCCATTCGTGGACGCTCGTTCGGTGGGGGGCCTCCGACGAGGAAAGGGCGCGCCTTGGACCGAAGTGCGTTTCAACGCAGCGCACCCGATAGCGTCCGAGATCGACGTGGCCCAGCCCCACTGCGGGGCAGACAGGCCCCTCAGGGAGACTTCTGGTGCGCGACCCCGGCGATCGCTTTCGGTGACACGCCCGAGCGCAGCCGATACCAGCGGCTTGGTACCACACGAAGGATCGTGCGCGAGGCCATCGGCAGGTGCCCCGGGCCATCGCGGAAAAATCGCTTGCAGGGCCCACTGCCCGGTAGTAGCGTTGCCCCAACCGCCAACCGTCGCCGGATGCGTCTTGGCGGCCCGCCATCATGCTTAGGAGGCATCATGAAGCGTATTCTCGGGCCCGGTCTCGTTACTTGTCTGGCGGTGATCCTGGCGTCGTGCAGCAGCGGCGGAGGCGGCCTCACGAATGTGGCCAGCATCGCCGTCGGCGATGTCCAGCACGTGTTGGTGCTCAAGCAGGACGGCACCGCCTGGGCGTGGGGCGACAACACCTATGGGGCGCTCGGCGACGGCACCAACGTCAATAGCAGCGTTCCGGTGCAGGTGAGCGGTCTCGGGAGCGTCACCGCCGTCGCCGGCGGCGGCTTCCACGCGCTGGCGCTCAACAGCGTCGGCACCGTCTCGGCCTGGGGCTACAACTCGAACGGGCAGCTTGGCGACGGCACCACCACCGATAGCAACGTTCCGGTGCAGGTGAGCAACCTCACCAACGTCACCGCCATCGCCGGTGGCTACGTCCATTCGTTAGCGCTCAAGAGCGACGGCACCGTCTGGGCGTGGGGTTACAACTACTTCGGGGCCCTTGGCAACAACTCCAACACCGATAGCAGCGTTCCGGTGCAGGTGAGCAACCTGACCAACGTCACCGCCATCGCCGGAGGCGAGTACTTGTCGCTTGCGCTCAGGAGCGACGGCACCGTGTGGGACTGGGGCGACAACCAGGACGGGGAGCTTGGCAACAACACCACCACCGCCAGCAGCATTCCGGTACAGGCGAGCGGCCTCAGCAATGTCACGGCCGTCGCCGCCGGCGGCCTGCTCTCGCTTGCGCTCAAGAATGACGGCACCGTCTGGGCCTGGGGCGACAACATCGACGGCGAGCTCGGCGACGGCAGCAACACCAACAGCAGCGTTCCGGTGCAGGTGAGCGGCCTCACCAACGTTGTCGCCATCGCCGCCGGCGCCCTACACTCGGTCGCGCTCAAGAGTGACGGCACCGTCTGGGCCTGGGGCTACAACGCCTACGGGCAGCTTGGCAACGGCTCGACCGTCGACAGCAACGTTCCGGTGCAGGTGAGCAATCTGACCAACGTTACCGCCATCGGTGCCGGACGCCACTACTCGGCAGCGCTCAGGCAGGACGGCACCGTTTGGGCGTGGGGAGACGACAGCGCCGGGGAGCTTGGCGACGGCGCCAACACGACCGAAACCATCCCGGTGCAGGTCGTGGCGGCACCTTGAAGCGGGGCTGCGACGTCTCGGGGGCACGCGGTGGACAGTTATCGTGCCCTCGGTTCGCCTGAATCAACGGAACTGCCGCCGGTCTCATCGCGAGCCGAGCGCTCGACGAGAGAACTTGGCCTGCAGCGTGTCCCCCATTACGACGAAGGCGATGGCAGCACGACAGACGAAACGGTGACCGACCCACCGCTCTCGTGACTCGGCAACGGCGACATGACCTGCGGGCGGAGCACAAGACGGCTCCCGACTACCGCAGCCCGTCCTCGTGCACCACCTCACCGCCGATGACGGTGCCCAGGACCGGAATCTGTGAGATGACGGCGGGCTCGACGGCCGTCGGGTCCTCGCCGAGGACGGCGAAGTCGGCCACCTTGCCGGGCGTGATCGAGCCCTTCCACCCCTCCTCGAAGGTGGCGTAGGCCGAGTGGAGGGTGAAGGCACGGATGGCCTGCATGGGCGTCAACGCTTCGGCGGGGACGTAGTCTCGGCCGGAGAGTGTCTTCTGGTTCACGGCGTCATGGATTCCGAGCAGCGGCGCGCCGGCCACGACGTAGCGGTCGGAGCTGCCGGGCAGCGGCACGCCCGCCTCCACGAAGCTCCTCTGGACGTAGCACCAGCGCGTCCGCTCCGGTCCCAGCGCGTCCCGGAAGCCGTCTCCCAGCTCACCGATGAAGCGTTGCTGCGGCACGGGGATGACGCCGAGCCGGCGGATGCGTTCCAGGAGCTGTTGGTCGATGATGCCGCAGTGCTCGATCCGGTGCCGGGGATCGCTCCGGGGATGGCTGCGCTGCGCCTCTTCGTAGCAGTCCAGGATGAACGACACCGCCCGGTCCCCGATGGCGTGCACGGCGATCTGCCAGCCGCTCGCATGCCCCTTGAGGATCCAGCTTCGCAGCGTCTCCTCGGGCGTGGCGAAGAACCCGACGTTGTCGCTGCTGTTCTGGTAGGGGCGCGTCAGGGCGGCGGTCCGTCCGATGAGCGAGCCGTCCGAGAACATCTTGATGGGGCCGAGGCGAACGCGCGCGTCGCCCCAGCCGCTTCGAACGCCCTGTTGCAGGCCGAAGAAGGGCTCGTCGGCGCCGGTCTCGATGTCCTCCAGGACCGTCGCTGCGACCATGAGCGTCGAGCGCACCTGCAAGCGTCCTTCGTCCGAGGCGCTGCGGTACGCCAGCAGCTCCAGGGGCGACAGGTAGCCGATCCCCGCTTCGGTATGGCTGGTGATGCCCTCGCGAACGTACACCCGGCTGGCGGCCTCCAGCGCAGCCACCAGTTCGGGCACCGGGGAGGGGTAGAACCGGTCCGTGACGAGGTGGAAGGCCGTCTCCTGGAGCAGGCCGGTGGCTTCGCCGTCGGCGTCGCGATCGATGTGGCCGCCCGCGGGATCGGGGGTGTTCCGGTCGATGCCGAGAAGTTCCAGCACGCGGCTGTTGACCACGCACATGTGGCCCGAGGTGTGGCGGGCGAACACCAGGTGGTCGGTCGACACCCGGTCCAGGTCGCCGCGCGTGGGATGCCTGCCCCCGGGAAGCTTGTTGTTGTCGTAGCCCGCGCCCTTCACCCAGGTGCCCGGCGCCTCGCGCGCGGCACGCTCGGCGAGGGCGGACACGATGGCCGGAACGTCCGGCCTTGCCGGCTGAGCGAGCTCCACCATCTCCAGCTGCAAGCCGTAGGCGGCCATGTGATCGTGCGCGTCGTGGAAGCCGGGAAGCAGCGTCCTGCCCCGGAGGTCGAGGATCTCGGTGGCGGGACCGCGAAGGTCACCGACCTCGGCCGCCGTGCCGACGGCGAGGATGGTGCCGCCTCGCACGGCCACCGCCTCGGCCCGCGGCAACCCCTCGTCGACGGTGATGACGTTCGCTCCGGTGAGGATCAAGTCGGCCGATACGCTCATGCAAGACTGCCTTTCTCGAGTGGACGGGTCACGCTTGCGCGGTGCCGCACCACTGCGCGGCCGTGAGCGCCAGGGAGAGCGTGAGCGGCCCGAGACTCGAAAGCTCCACGTACTCGTCGGCGGCATGGTTACCCTGCCCGCGCGTGCCGAAGCACAGTGTCGGCTTGCCGAAAGCGTGCGCGAAGCGGTTGTCGACGGCGGAGGCTCGTGCGTGCGGCTCCGGGGGCTCGCCCAGCGCCACCGCCGTGGCCGCGCGGGCCGCTTTCAGGAGTGGCGAGTCCGGGCCCTCCAGCCAGGGCTCGGCCCGAAAGCCGAAGTACTCGACTTCAGGCGGGTGCTCCTCCAGCCACGCGTCCCCGACGGCCGCCGCCTCGACGGCATCCTCGAGCTGGCGCCGCACCGCCTCCATCCTCTCGCCGGGGAGGAAGCCGAGCCGGCCCTCCAGGACGGCCCTGCCCGGTACTGTCGAGGGCCAGTCCCCAGCCCGCAGGACGCCGAGGTTGAGGTGGCACGAGCGCCCGTACGATCCCTTCTCGAACAGCGGAGCGCGCGTCTTCGCGCGCTGAAGGTCCAAGGCCTCCAAAGCGGCATAGATGGGCAGGAGGTGATGGATGGCGTTCACGCCGAGATGGGCGTTGCCGGCGTGCGCCGTCCGTCCGGGGACCGTGACGCGGAAGTACACGACGCCTCCGCTGCCGATCCGGAAACCGAGCTGCGTCGGCTCGGTGATGAGCACGCCGTCGCCGATCGAGCCGCCCACGAACAGGGCGAGCGTGCCGCCGCCGCCCCCCGCCTCCTCCTCGATCGTCGACTGCAAGGTGAGGTCCCCGCGCAGCTCCACGCCGACCTCGGCCAGAGCGCGAGCGGCCATGAGGTTGGCGACCAGGCCCGCCTTCATGTCGTTGGTGCCGCGGCCGTACATGCGCTCGCCGACGATCTCCGCGCCCCAGGGGTCGTGTTCCCACGATCCTTCGGGCTCGGCGCTGACGACGTCGACGTGGCCGCCCAGGACCAGCGAGCGGCCGCCGCCGGCCCCCGGCACGGCGGCGACCACGTTGGGCCGCCCCTCGTACGCCTCCGCCGTCTCACGCAGCCCGCAGAACTGAGGGTGCCTCGCGACCGCCTCGAAGTTCACCGGAACCTCGCGCGTGGTGAAGCCGGCGTCGCGGTAGCACCTCGCCACGAACGCCTGCGCCGGCCCCTCGGCGCCGGTGACCGACGGGATCCGCACGAGGGCTCTGGTGAGCTCGATCTGCTCTTCCAGGTTGGCCTCGACGCGCGAACGCAGAAGCGCTGCCAGTTGCTCGAGCGTGCGTGCCATCTTCGCCCACCTCCTTCACATGTATGCGCCACCGTTGACGTGCATCACGTGGCCCGTCATGAACTCCGCGCCGCTCGAAAGCAGGAACGCGACCGCGCTGGCGACGTCTTCCGGGATGCCCAGGCGGCTCAGCAGGATGCGCTGGCTCTGGTGGTCGATGCCGCGGCGCCTTGCCATGGCGGTGTCGATCACGCCGGGCGCGACCGCGTTCACGGTGATGCCGTCAGCGGCCAGCTCGTGCGCCAGCGCCCTGGTCAGACCGATGACGCCGGCCTTGGCGGCGCAGTAGTGGGTGCTTCCCGCCACCCCCGTGAAGGCGCTGATCGACGAGATGTTCACGATCCGGCCGCCGCCCCTGGTGAGGTGCGGAAGGCAGGCGCGCACCATCAGGAACACGCCGGTGAGGTCGACCTGCAGCATGCGGTTCCACTCCGCCAGGGAGAGCTCCGCGAGCGCCGTGCCCGTGCCGCCGATGCCGGCGTTGTTGACCAGCGCGTCCAGGCGCCCGAGGGCCGACGCCGCCGTGTCGGCGATCGAGCGGGCGTCGTCCTCGCTGGACACGTCTCCCGGCACCGCGAAGACCCGCACCCCCTCTTCCCCGAGCCGCTCGACGCTCTCCTCCAGCGCGGCGGCATCGATGTCGTTCACCGCCAGCTCCCAGCCTTGCCGGGCGAGGGTCGCGACGATCGCGCGCCCGATGCCGCGGGCGCCGCCGGTCACCAGGGCGGCGCGCCGGTCCGGAGCCTGGTGCGTCACGCGTGAGACTCTCGCCAGTACGCGGCCACCTCCCGGAGCGGGGCCGCCCACACGTCCGGGTAGGACAGGGCCGTGGCCAGGAAGCGCTCGAAGGCGGCCAGCCGCCCCGGCCTCCCGCTGAACTGCGGGTGCAGCGTGAGGTTGAGCAAGCCGCCCTGGGCGTAGATGCCGTGGAACTCCTCGGTCCAGGCCTCCAGCGCCTGCCGGGCGGGAGCCAGGGGCCGGGACGGGGGTCGCGTCTGGAACATGAAGTACGGCGCGTCGTCGAGCAGCCACTGGACCGGGAGCTCGACGATGCCTTCGGGGTGCAGGTAGGGGACGAAGTCGTCCATCAGGTTCGACGAGTAGCTGAACCCCATGTCGCGCAGGAAGCCCAGGGTACTGGGGGTCAGCTCCCAGGCCGGCGAGCGATAACCGACGGGCCGCTCCCCGGTGATCGCCTCCAGAATGGACGCGCCCTTATCCAGGACGTCGCGTTCGCCCCGGGGATCGTCGTGGCGGGGCCATTCGTGCTTGTAGCCGTGGTGGCCGATCTCGTGCCCGCTCCGGTGGATCCGCTCCACCACCTCCGGGTAGCGTTCCGCCGTCCAGCCAGGCACGAAGAACGTCGCCCTGAGCGCGTAACGCTCGAGCACGTCGAGCAGCAGCCCGACGCCGACCTTGGGGCCGTAGGCGCCCTGCGACAGCACGCCGGGCCGGTGCTCGTTCTCCGGGTCCTTGGAGAGCCACAGGGACTCGCCGTCGACGTCGATGCCGATGCTCAACGCGCAACGCGCGCCGCTCTTCCACTGGATGTCACGCATGGGATCCTCCTGGGCCCTGACTCCGAGGGATGCCGTACCGACCGGCCGACAGCCCCCCGTCGACCGGGAGCACCTGTCCGGTGACGTACTCGAGCGCGGGCTCACACAGGGCGAGGACGGCGGCAGCGACGTCACCGGGCCGGCCGGCCCGCTGCCAGGGAATGCCGCGCGTCATCGCCACCCTGTACTCCGAGGAGAGCTGCTGCCCACCCTCGACCTCGACCAGCCCCGGGGCGACGGCGTTCACCCGAATGCGATGCCCGGCCAGCTCCAGCGCCAGCACCCGCGTGATCATCACGACCGCCGCTTTGGACGCGCAGTAGTGGGCGGCCCCTTCGCGCGCGAAGCGGGCGCTGCCGGAGGCCACGGTGACGATGCTGCCCCCGCGGCCGCCCTCGACCATGGCGCGCGCCGCCGCCTGGCAGGTCAGGAAGGCTCCGCGCGCGTTCACGTTCATGACGCGGTCCCACACGTCGACCGGCATGTCGAGCGCGCCGTGGCTGGGGTAGATCCCGGCGTTGGCGACCGCGACATCGACGCCCCCGAGCTCGTCGAGGGCGCGGCCCATGCCCCGGGACAGCGAGCCCACGTCGCCCACGTCCGCGGTCACGGCGACGGCGCGGGTGGAGAGCCGGCCGCAGGTCTTCTCGAGCTCGTCGCGATCCACGTCGAGAAGCGCGACGTGGGCGCCTCGGGCGTGGAACGACTCGGCCACGGCCCTGCCGATGCCGGCGGCCGCCCCGGTGACGACGACCCGGGCGCCCTCAAACGCGTGCACGACCGACCTTCGCGTGATCGAGGGCCCAGCGCACGGCACGCTCGAGCCAGTCCCACTGCGCGCCGTGCCCGCCACGCAGGTCGAACGCACGCCGCTCCGCGTCCCAGCCGATCTCCAGGTGGCATCCCATGAGCAGGACGGTGCCGCGCCCGTATGGCTGCGCGATGGCGGCGGGCTCGCCCGTGACCGCGTAGCGCGACAGGACGCTCACGTCTCGGTTCGCCGGGTGGGGACGATAGGCGGGGCCTCCCCAGTACAGCGCCGCGAGTCGCCCCTCGCCGGCGTTGACGGGGTGGTCCGGCTCGAGCGTGAGCTCGGTCGTCCGCCAGCTCTTCCACGGCTGGATCGCGTCGATCGGCCCGGCCGCCGTGCCCGCGAACAGGTCGAGGTCGTACTCGATGATGCGGCCCTGCCAGCGGATCACGTCGGCGGCGAAGTACGAGCCGGCACACACGCCGATGTAGCTCCCGCCCGCGGCGACGAACTGCCGGACCGCGGCCTTCCCCGCGGGCACGACGTCGCGAACGTACGGCCAGGCCCAGCCCCCCGGCACGTAGAACGCCGACGCCGCGGCGAGGCGCGACGGCGTGATGTCGGCCTCGGACACCGGCTCCCAAGCGAACCCCCGCGCCGAGAGGAAGGCCTGAATGCCCTCACGTGTCGGCGCTCCCGTTCCTTCTCCCGAGTAGACCAGGATCGGTCTCGGCATCGGCTCTCCTCGCCGCTCGCGTCCTCCGCTCACCGGCCCCGCGACGTCCCGGCCCCGGCTGCGGGTGCGGCGGCCGCGCTCGGCTCCGCTTCCAGGGCGGCCTCGAACGACTGCGTGAAGATGTCGAGCGCCCTGTCCAGCACGCCGTCGCTCGTCGTCAGCGGGGCCAGTACCCGGATCACCTGGCCGGTGCTGCCCGCCGTGAGCAGCAGCAGCCCCCGTTCGCGGGCCTCGCGAACGATGCGCGCGGCCAGCCTGCCGTTGGGTGTGCGCTCGGCGGAGCCGTCGACGAGCTCGATGCCGACCATCGCGCCGAGGGCGCGGACGTCTCCGATCTCCGGGTGGCCCTCGGCCAGCTCGCGGAAGACCGTCTCGATCCTGTTCCCCATCGCCTGCGAACGCTCGAGCAGCCCCTCGGACTCGAAGACGTCGAGCACGGCAAGGGCCGCCGCGCACGCCAGCGGGTTGCCGCCGTAGGTGCCCCCGAGTCCGCCCGGGAGCGGCGCGTCCATGATCTCGGCCCGGCCGGTGACGGCCGACAGGGGCATCCCGCCGGCCAGGCTCTTGGCCGTGGTCACCACGTCCGGCCGAACGCCGGCGTGCTCCACGGCGAACATCCGGCCGGTGCGGCCGAAGCCCGACTGGATCTCGTCGGCGATCAGGACGATGCCGTGCTCCGAGGTGATCCGCCGAAGCTCCCGCAGGAACTCGGCGGGCGCGGGCACGAACCCTCCCTCGCCGAGCACGGGCTCGATGATGACGGCGGCGACCTCGTCGGGGGCGACCTCGGTCTCGAAGACGCGCTCCAGCCCGGCCAGGGCGCCTCGCGCGCTCACGCCCCGGTACGCGTACGGGTACGGGGCGTGGTAGACCGCCGGCGCCAGCGGCCCGAAGTGGTCGCGGTAGGGATG
>CAYOXR010000383.1:0-4625 GCA_964407955.1 uncultured bacterium
CCTCGAGCGCGCCGAGATCGACCGCGCCCTGTCCGGCCAAGCTGTGCCGGTCAACGTGACCGAGCGCATCCGCACACAGGAGCGCCAACGCCGTCTCGCGCCCCCCCTGGTGATCGGAAAGCCGAGCAAGCTCCTCGAGGCGACCCAGAGCGCCGCGATTCTTGCGATGCGCAGCCGCCCGGTCGAGGGGGCGCACATCGTGGGCATGCCGGCCAGCCCGGGCCGCGCCAAAGGACCGGTGCGGATCGTTCGCGGGCCGGAGGAGTTCGAGCGGCTGCGTGCCGGCGAGATCCTGGTCGCACCCACAACCTCGCCCGCCTGGACGCCGCTGTTCGCACGGGCGCTGGCCGTGGTGACGGACGGCGGCTCCGTGGCGGCCCACGCCTCGCTCGTCGCCCGAGAGTACGGCCTCCCGGCCGTGGTCGCCGCCGAGGGCGCGACGAGCCGTCTCCGCGACGGCATGATCGTGACCGTCGACGGAAGCGCGGGGACCGTCGAACTCCCTACGGACTAGGGCGCGACGGCACCCATAACGGGAATCCGCGTCCTTCACGTGGGTCCGGCTTCACCGTGGTGAACGCTACCGGTGGGCCCTGCTGGATTGGAACCAGCGACCAATCGATCACGAGCCGATCGCCCGGCTCAAGACGTTGTCCGTTCTGCTCTCGCAGGATGGCCGGGCATCGTGCTGGGGGCTACCTCGGCTATTGGCATGTGGCGCGGTGTCGTCAGAGGTGGGCTGAGTTGGGCCACGTTCGCAACACATCTCGCAACAGCGGACGGCCGACCTCCCAGAACATGGCCGGTGCGTAGCGCCACAGACGGCTCGAGATCCCGGCGACCGCCGCGCACGCACCGTCGACCGGCCCGGCCGAACGGCAACGACAGCGGCACGCCACAGGCCCGAACTCGGCGCAGTCGCGACATGCGCGAAGCGATTCCGGTCTTCACGTACGCCCGCTGCTGGCCCGGTCGTTCAGGGACGAAGAACCCCTCCTTGCCGGTCGCCTCTGCGCTCCGGCTCTGCGCCACGGCAACACCCACGACGTCCAACCGCGCGGCCCCACGTCTGGGACGCATTCGAGGTGGACGACCGACACCGAACGAGCCCGGCCGGTCCAGCGCCGGCTAAGGGGTGAGCCCGTCGGCCCAGTGGCGGTGGGGTCCACGCCTCTGGCCGGCGGCCAGCGACCCCTCTAGGATGCGTGTAAGGAACCTGGACGACCAGCGGCGAAGGCCGTCGACGTGCCCCCCGATCCGTTCGTTGCAGCGATCGGCGGCAGGTGGCGCGGGGTGGTTCGCGGCAGGAGCGACAAGTGATGGACCAGGAAGCGATCCAGCTGAGTGAACAGATTGCCGAGACCTTGAAGCGGCGCTACGAGACGATGCAGGACGCCGGGGACGCAGGAGCCGACGCGTTCGGTGTGCTGTACCGACAGGCGGTGACGCTGGTGGCGCAAGCCCGCCACATGAGCGAGGCCAAGACGGAGTTCTTCTCGCGTGACGTGCTGCAGCGCATCATGAACCTGGTCGTGCCGTGAGTTCGCACCTCACATCGAACGCGTGCCGGATCGAGGCCGAGAACGCCCCCGCGTAGCCGGCCGGACACGCTCTCTCCCGGCTCCCGCCGGCAGGCGATGGTCACAGGACGCTCGGGACCGAAAGCCGGCGGGCACCGAGCCGGGACGGACCGAAGGCATCGACGGCCCGGCTCGCGACCGGTTGGTCCGGATCACCGGTGTGACCCCCGACGGCCGCACCTTGACGGTTCGCCACGTGAGGCCCGGAGTCTCCTTCGGGGAGGATGCCCTGACGGACGGCGAGCGGAGCGAGAGCGCCGAGGCCCTCACGCAGGTGAGCATCGACGCGATCGACCCGGAGCGGATCGAGGCCGCGAACCTGATACACCTCGCGCGATCGTCGTCAGACCAGATCGGCAGGTCGACGGACTGCCCGCCCTGGCTATCGGAGCATCGCGTTGCTCGACCACGACCGCCTCGGGGAAATCGCCCAGCACACCACAGCGACGTGAACCACGAGGGCTCTGAGAGGTAGCACCATGGAGAAGACGACCGTATCCGCAGCCGACTACGCGGGCTGGCAGCAGCTCGTTCGCACGTACCAGCAGCCGAACCTTCGGCTGGCCGTCTGGCAGATGCTCACCTCGTTCGGTGGCCTCTTCCTGAGCCTGAGCCTGGTGGCCCTGTCTCTGACCGTAAGCTACGGGCTCACGCTGTTCCTGGCCGTGTTTGCCGCCGGCTTCCTGGTGCGCGTCTTCATAATCCAGCACGACTGCGGGCACGGGTCCTTCTTCAAGTCCAGGCGAGCCAACGACCTGATCGGCACGGTGTGCGGCGTGCTGACGATGGCGCCCTACCGCTTCTGGCGCAAGACGCACGCCATCCACCACGCGCACCATGCCGAGCTCGAGGAGCGCGGCATCGGTGACGTATGGACCATGACCGTGCAGGAGTACAAGGCGGCGCCCTGGTGGAAACGTGCCGCGTACCGCGTGTTCCGCAACCCCCTCTTCCTGTTCGTGATCGCGCCTCCCATCAACTTCATCGTTCTGCAGCGCTTCCCGCTGAACGGCAGCGCGAGCTGGCGCACCGGGGAGATCGCCTCGGTGTGGTGGACCGACCTGGCGATCGTGGCCCTGCTCGGCGCCGCGGCTCTCGCCTTCGGTCCCCTCGAGGTCCTGATGGTCTGGTTGCCTGTGATGGTGATCGCGTCGAGCGTGGGAACCTGGCTCTTCTACGTGCAACACCAGTTCGAACGCACCTATTGGGAGCACACGCCGCAGTGGGACTACACCCTCGCCGCCATGCACGGCAGCTCCTACTACCAGCTCCCGCGCGTCCTGCAGTGGTTCACCGGCAACATCGGCTTCCACCACATCCACCACCTGAGCCCCCGCATCCCCAACTACAACCTCCAACGCTGCCACGAGGAAAATCCGCTCCTCCAACAGGCTGCCAGGCTCAGCGTGCGCGACAGCCTGAAGACTGCCGGACTGACCCTCTGGGACGAGGAGCAGCAGCGCCTCGTGACCTTCCGCGAGGCTCGCCGCATGCGGCAGCCCGGGACGCTGTCGCAACGAACGGGCAGCGCCGAGCGGGGCGAGCGGCGGACGACGGGGCACGCGTAGGCGCGCGCCTGCCGTCCTGACGTCAGGACCCGACGAGGCCCCGCTCCCTGGCCCAGACGATGGCGTCGGCGCGGGAATGGAGCCCCAGCTTCTCGTAGATCTTCGTGATGTAGTTGCGTACGGTCTGCTCCTTGATGCCGAGCTCGCCCGCGATGCTGCGGTTGTCCCGGCCCGAAGCCATGCGCTCCAGCACTTGCCGCTCCCGGTTGGTCAACTCCGCCACGGCCGTGTCGTTGCCGTTGGCCCCGCCCGCCCGGCTCCTGATCTGGGCGATCTTCTCGAGCAGGGAACGACTGAACCAGGCGGTGTCGGTCATGACCTCCTGCACGGCACGCATCAGCTCCTCCTCGGTCGTCTTCCGCTCGGTCACGTCGGCCGCGTAGATGGTGAGGCCTTCCGCGCTGGGGTACGACCGCAGCTGGAGCCAGACGCCCAACGCCGGCACGTATGTCTCCAAGGTCACAGGGCCGCTGCTCGCCGCGGCCTCGCGGTAGCGGCGCCCGGCCACACTACCCCCGGCGCCGGAGAAGATCTGCCACACCGACCCACCGATCAGCTCTGGCGCTGCCATCCCCGTGAGGCGCTCGAGCAGTTCCGCACCCCGCGGATTCAGGTAGGTCAAGCGGTCCTGGCGATCGATCGCAGCGAAGCCATCGGAGATACTCTGCAGGATCGCTTCGGCATGCCTGCGTTCCGCCTCGACCGCGTCGTTCGAAGCCCGCAGCTCGGCGGTTCGCTCCGCCACACGCGACGCGAGCTCCTGGTTGACGCGCTCCTCCTCCCTCAGCAGGTCCCGCACCTGGTACTGCCGTTGTCGAGCCCTCAGGGACGCGCGCACGACCGTGACCAGACTGGACGGGTGGACGGGTCGGAACAGCACCGTCGTGTTGCTCCCGCTTTCCAGCGCTCCCGGGTCCCGCCAGGGCGGATCGACCAGCACGACGAACGAAAGGTCGGACCAGGCCGGTTGCGTCTGGTACGCCATCCGCACGATGTCCAACGCCTTCGGGCTCAGAGCCTCCGCCGTCAGCACGGCGGCCCCCGAACCCTCGCCCAGCCTCCGCCGCAGGTCCGACGGGTCCTTGCAGGTCACGGCCTGCATACCGGCTCGCGCGAGCGCGGCGCACAAGAGGTCCGCGTCCCGCCCCAGGGGAGCGAACACCAGGACGCGCAACCCCTGCGCGTCAACGCCCATCGTTGCCGTCGTCGGGCTTGCGTTGGTGCGGCTCCCAGGCGGCATCGGACCGGGGTGTGTCGCTTCGCCGGCCGTGCCGGTCGGGAAGCAAGGTGGGGGTCCCCGACAGGATGTTCCGGAAGGCGCTCAGAGGCTCGCCCACATGAATGCCGGTCGACGTCAGGCGCAGCTCCCGGATGGTCGATTCGTGGGAACCCAGGCGCTTCTTGATGACGGAGATCGCCCGCCGCAACATCCCGTCGGTCTCGAAGTGACGGAGCAGCAGCACGTCGTCGACGAGGT
>CAYOXR010000384.1:0-2313 GCA_964407955.1 uncultured bacterium
GCCTCGGCCGCCTTCTCCGCCTCGGCGGCGTCACGCCACAGGATGGCGGCGCACGACTCGGGGCTGATCACCGAGTAGATGGCGTTCTCCAGGATGAGCACGCGGTTCGCCACCCCGACCGCCAGCGCCCCGCCGGAACCACCCTCGCCGATGACGACGCTGACGGCCGGAACGCGCAGGCGTGCCATTCGTCGGATGCTCTCCGCGATAACCCACGCCTGGCCCTGCTCTTCGGCGGCGATGCCGGGGTAGGCACCAGGCGTGTCGATAAGCGTGACGACCGGCAGCCGGAACTTGTCCGCCAGATCGAACATGCGCATGGCCTTGCGGTAGCCGCTCGGATGCGACATGCCGAAGTTGCGGTGGATGTTCTCCTTGGTGTCTCGCCCCTTCTGCTGACCCACCACCACGACGCTGCGCTCCCCGATCCGCGCCAGGCCCGCCACGATCGCCGGGTCGTCGCCGAGCGCCCGGTCGCCGTGCAGCTCCGTGAAGCCTTCGAAGGCGCCCTGGAGGTAGTCCAGGGCGGTAGGCCGGCCGGCGGCGCGTGCCACTTGCACACGCTGCCAGCGGGTCAGCTTGTCGAACGTGTCTCGCTTGAGCCGCTCGAGACGCTCCTCGAGGCGGCCGACCTCGTCCTCCAGATCGATCCCCTGGTCCGAGGCGTAGGCGCGCATCTCCTCGATCTTCGCCTCGAGATCGTCGATCGGCTTCTCAAAGGGCAGCGGCACGCGTCGCCTCCTCTCCGGAGGCACGCACCCTGGCACCTGCGCGCAGCAGGCGGATGGTGATCGCCAGGCGCTCCTTGAGGTCCTTGCGAGGGACCACGTCGTCGAGCATGCCCTTCTCCAGCAGGAACTCGGAGCGCTGGAAGCCCTCGGGCAGCTCCTGCTTGATGGTCTGCTGGATCACCCGCGGCCCGGCGAACGAGATCAGCGCGCCGGGCTCGGCGAAGATCACGTCGCCCAGGGTGGCGAAGCTCGCCGTCACGCCGCCGGTGGTGGGGTCGGTGAGCACGCTCAGGTACGGCAGCCGCTCGACCGACAGCGCCTCCAACGACACGGTGGTCTTCCCCATCTGCATGAGCGATAGCGCGCCTTCCTGCATGCGCGCGCCGCCCGATGCGGTGACCGCCACCAGCGACCGCCCTTCCTCCGCGGCGCGCTCGGCGGCCCGCGCGATCTCTTCCCCGACCACCGAACCCATGGAGCCGCCGAGGAAGAAGAAGTCCATCACCACCAGGGCGACGGGCTCACCCTCGAGCAGCGCCGAGCCGGTGACGATGGCATCGGGCCGACCGTGCTTCTCACGGTTCTTCTCGAGGCGCTCCGGATAGCTCTGGGTGTCGATGAAGCCGAGCGGGTCCTCGGACTGGATGCCACCGGACCACGGCTCGAAGGTGCCGGCGTCGGCCAGCAGCTCGATGCGCGCCTCGACCGGCATGCGGTAGTGGTGCGCGCACTCCGGACACACGTAGGCGTTGGCGACGAGGTCCTTGCGATAGATCTGGGCGCTGCACGCCTCGCACTTCAGCCACAGGCCGGCCGGGGCGTTGTCGTCCTCCTTGCGCGTGGGCCGGTTCCGCCGGAACCACCTCTCAAGCGCCATGCGGCCTCCTCGCTTCCAAGGGCACCTGGCCCCGCCGAATCGCGGATCCGAGCACGTGCCATTGTACCAGCCGCATGCGCTCCCTGATCAAACGCGTCCCCGACGGCCGCCGTCAGTCTCCGGCGGCCTTCTCCCCTTCTGCCGCAACGGCGGCGGCACCGGCCGTCCCCTCGGCCGCGCCATTCTCCTGCGCGGCAGCCGTCGACGCACCCAGCGTCGCCGCGGCCTCGCGCTTGAGCGTGCCGTGCTTGGCGGTGGCGGCGTTCTCCGGCAGGCGGGGCGCGTTCCCCTTGCCCGGCACCATCTCGCTGCGTCCGGTGAACGACGCCCCCTCTTCGATGTCGAGGGCGCTGGCGCGCACGTCGCCTTCCAGGTGACCGTCCTTCCAGATCTCGATCTTGCCGCGCGCGCTCACGTTGGCACGCACCTTGCCGAGGATCTTGACCTCGTCGGCCTCGATGTTCTCGCCCTCGATCAGGCCGGCCTCGGCGACCTCGAGAACGCCGCTGATGCGCACGTTGCCCTCGATGGCGCCGTGCACGCGCACGCGACCCGTTGCCTCGAGGTCGCCCACGATCTTGGTACCTCGGTGGATGTACGTGAAGGGCTCGCTGGAGGCCTTCTCCTGGTTCCGTTTCTGGCTGCGTCCCAACATGCCTTCCTCTCCCTCGGCGCGCGGCCAAGCGCATCCCGACCTCAGAACGT
>CAYOXR010000385.1:0-7120 GCA_964407955.1 uncultured bacterium
TGATGAAGTAGGGGAGCACCGACTTGTAGGCGTCGAAGAACGGCTCCATGTCGACGATCAGGTCCTTGAGCACCGGCAGCCCGCGAAGCGGCTCGACGGCGATCTCCGCGCCCAGGTCCTTGACGAGCACCTTGCACGCCAGCCGGTTGACGCCGTTGATGACCATGGCGTCGGACCCGCAGATGCCGTGCGCGCAGCTTCGCCGGTAGCTGATGCTGCCGTCCTGGCCCCATTTGAGCTCGTTGAGCACATCCAGCACACGGTCCATGGGGCCCGCCTCGATGTGGAACTCCTGCCAGTGAGGGCGAGCGTCCTTCTCCGGGTCGAAGCGCTTGATTCTGAAGGTGACGTTCATGCTGGCGACCCCTAGTAGACCCTGGGCTTCGGCTCGTAGGTGCCCAGCGACACGGGCTTGTAGTCGATGCGCACGCCTTCACCCTCCTTGTAGACGAGCGTGTGCTTGAGCCAGTTCTCGTCGTCGCGCTCCTGGTAGTCCTCGCGCGAGTGCGCGCCGCGGGACTCGGTGCGGTTGAGCGCGGCGTTGACGAGTTGCTCGGCGTTGTCGAGCAGGAAGCCGAGCTCGAGGGCCTCCATCAGCTCGGTGTTGTACTGGGCGCCGGCATCCTCGACGCCGACATCGCAGTAGCGCTGCTTGAGCTCCTCGACCTTGTCGACCTGGGCCTGCAGCGTCTCGGCCGTGCGGAAGACCGACGCCTGGTCCATCATCGTGCGCTGCAGCTCCTTGCGGAGGCTGCCCGCCTTCTCCTTTCCGGAACCGCTACGCGCCCGGCCGATGAGCTCACGCGCACGCTCCTCCGCATCGGCCGGCAGCTCGGCGAAGGTCGCCTTGGCGGCGTACGCCGCCGCGTTCACGCCCGCGCGGCGTCCGAACACGAGCAGGTCGCCCAGCGAGTTGGTCCCCAGTCGGTTGGCGCCGTGGAGGCTGGCGCAGGCCACCTCGCCGGCCGCGTAGAGGCCAGGCACGATGGTGCCGGCGCCATCGCGGATGACGTTGGCATCGATGGTGGTGGGAATGCCGCCCATGGCGTAGTGCGCCGTCGGCTGCACCGGCACCGGCTCCGTGATCGGGTCGACGCCGAGGTAGATGCGCGCGAACTCGGTGATGTCGGGCAGGCGCTCCTCGATGATGTGGGCATCGATGTGCGTCAGGTCCAGCACCAGGTGGTCCTTGTTCTCTCCCATGCCGCGCCCCTCGCGCACCTCCAGGTACATGGCGCGGCTGACCATGTCGCGCGGCGCCAGGTCCTTGATGGTGGGGGCGTAGCGTTCCATGAAGCGCTCCCCCTCGCTGTTGCGCAGGATGCCGCCCTCGCCGCGAGCACCCTCGGTGAGGAGCACACCGATGCGGTACAGGCCGGTGGGGTGGAACTGGAAGAACTCCGGGTCCTCGATGGGGAGGCCGCGCCGGTAGACGATGCTGGTGAGGTCGCCGGTGAGCGCGTGGGCGTTGGAGGTCACCTGGAACATCCGGCCGAACCCGCCGGTGGCGATCACCGTGGATTTGGCGTGGAAGGTGTGCAGCTCGCCGGTCGCCAGCTCGTAGGCAACCACCCCGCGCGCCTCGCCATCCTCGATGAGCACGTCGAGGACGTGGAACTCGTTGAAGAAGGTGACGTTGTCCTTGATCGACTGCTGGTAGAGCGTCTGCAAGATCATGTGGCCGGTGCGGTCGGCCGCGTAGCACGCGCGTTCGACGGCGGCCTTGCCGTGCTCCCGGGTATGGCCCCCGAACTTCCGCTGGGCGATCTTGCCCTCGGGCGTGCGGCTGAAGGGCAGGCCCATGTGCTCCATGTCGAAGACCGCCTCGATCACCTCGTGCGCGAACATGATGGCCACGTCCTGATCGGTGAGGTAGTCTCCCCCCTTGACGGTGTCGTAGGCATGCCACTCAGGGTTGTCCTCGCTGATGTTGCCTAGCGCGGCGCCGACGCCACCCTGCGCCGCCCCGGTATGCGAGCGGGTGGGGTAGAGCTTGGAGATCACCGCCACCGACACGTTCGGGTTCTGGGCCGCGTAGCGCGCCGCCATGAGCCCGGCTCCGCCGGCGCCCACGACGATCACGTCGTACCTATGAGCTCGTTTCATGCCGTTGTGCAGCCCTCCTAGCCGCCGTGACCCGCTGCGTTGATGGCGTCGCCCATCTGCTGGTAGCTGAAGGCCCACAGCGCCATCACGCCGATCACGAACAGGGCCGCAGCCAGGGTGAACACCACGGCCTTGAGCCAGAACCGCGTCGCCGGGCTCCGGAAGTAATCCTCGATGCTGTAGCGCAGGCCGTTACCGCCATGCAGCATGGCCAGCCCCAGCAGGAACGACTCGTACACCTTCACCCAGGCCTTGGAGAGGTCCGAGGCGACTTTGGCGTAGTCGACGGTCGCGACGTTGATCTGGATGTTGTTGAAGAAGATATGGGCGAACACCAGGAAGATCAGCAGGAAGCCGCTGATACGCATGAACACCCACCATGCCAGCTCCCGGTTGGTGTTGTAGGTCGCCCGCGCTTGCTTGAGCGTCTTGGGCCGGGCCGCCATCAGACTCGACCCGCCAGGATCTCGGGGACCACCTTGATCAGGATGGGGATCCCGATGGCCGTGGTCAGGACCAGCACGCTGTACCACATGCCGCGCTGGTACTTGACGCCCCACGAGGTGAAGTCCATGACGATGATCCGGAGTCCGTTCAGGCCGTGATACACCACCGCCGCCATCACCAGGATGAGGCCGATGCGGAACGGCCACTGGTGGTAGAACGCCAGGAACGTGTTGAACGGGCCCTTGGGCCCGTACATCACCAGGCCCACATCGAAGACGTGCAGAAGCAGGTACAGCGCCAGTGCCACACCGGTGATCCGGTGCAACACGAAGGCCCACTGACCCTCTCTTCCTCGATACATGACAAACCTCCTGGGGCCGGGCGGGCGCCCTGCACCACGTCGACGGGATTGTATCACCGTCCGGCGCGGCTTCCCTGACCGGCTGGGCCACAGCTCGACACTGGTTCGGGGGCCGAGCCGAGCCGGCGACCCGATTGCCGACGACGGCGACACCCTCGGCGGCTCGATGCGCCCTCGGCCGAACGGCCCTCGCGGGGCCCTCGCGCCGGGCGGCGCGGCCGCCAAGAAGGCGACGTCGGGGCGCCTTGGCGCGGTGTAAGCTCACGTGGTGCTGCTCGCCTTCGACCTCGACAAGACCCTCGTCACGGACGCGTTCGTGCTACCCGACAGCATCGAGCACAGCATCCGCGCCGCGCGCGAGCGCGGCCACGTGGTCACGGTCCTCACTGGCCGGCCGCTGGCGGCGGCGAGGCCGTACCTCGACCAGCTCGCCGTGACGGGTCCGTTCAGCGTCAACCACGGCGGCCAGGTGATGGATGAGGGCGGCCGCGAGCTGCGCCGTCGCCGCATCCCGGCCAACGACGTCGACGGCCTCCTCGGCGGCTATCTGGCAGACGCAGGGGTGGAGTTCAGCTGCGTGGTCGACGACGTGCTGTGGGTGCGCGACCCCGGGGACGACCGCTGGAGCTGGGCGCACACGCTGAGCCGTCGCGTCGACCGCTTCCGCACGGGCATGGCCCAGGACGCCGACAAGCTGGTCTTCTACTCGCCCGACCGCAGCGGCGAGGTCGGCCGGGTCGTCGCGGCCCGCCATCCCGACATGCTGCGTTACCTGTGGGGCGACGGTTTCCTGGAGATCCTGCCGGCTCAGGCGGACAAGGGTTCGGCTCTCGCGCTCATCGCCGAGACGCTCGGGGTGCCGCGCTCGGAGGTGGTCGCCTTCGGCGACGGCCTCAACGACTTCACGATGGTGTCCTGGGCGGGACACGGCGTGGCGGTCGGACCGGACGCGCCTCCCGAGCTGGTGGCGGCGGCCGCCGAACGCATCAGCTCCCCCGAGGAGGCGGGCGTAGCGGCGTGGCTCGAGGCGAACGTGCTGCTGTGACGCGGAGCCGTCAACCGATCGACTCGATGAACTCCTGACGCGTGCGTGCGTCGGTCTTGAACGCCCCGCGCATGGCGGCCGTCCGCGTCGTCGACCCTTGCTTCTCCACGCCCCGCATCATCATGCACATGTGGCTGGCATCGGTGACGACCGCCAGCCCCTGGGGCCGGAGCACCTCCCACAGGGCGTCGGCGATCTGTGCCGTCATCCGCTCCTGCACCTGCATGCGGCGGGCGAACACGTCCACCACCCGTGCGAACTTGCTGAGGCCGAGGATCTTCGCACCCGGGATGTAGGCGATGTGCGCCTTTCCGAAGAAGGGCAGCATGTGGTGCTCGCACAAAGAGTAGAACTCGATGTCCCGGAGGACCACCATGTCGCTCGACTCGGCGGTGAACAAGGCGCCGTTGACGACCGCGTCGACCGACACGTCGTAGCCGCTCATGAGGAAGCGAAGCGAGCGCTCGACGCGCTGCGGCGTGCGCACCATGCCCTCCCGGTGCACGTCCTCCCCCAGAGCGGTGAGAAGCTCGGCGATGAGACCGTCGAGCTGGGTATCGCCGACCTCGTCGAACTCGACGCCGGCAGGATGGATGAGATGGGACGTGCTCACGCTGACCTCCGTGCTTGCGCTACGCGCAAGGCCCATTGTAGGAAGGCGCATGCGGGAACGGGCGCTCCGCCGCGACCGGGCCGGGCGAGTCGGGTCGCTCCGCGGCCGCGGCCGGGCTCGAGCTACACTTCGCGCGTGCGCCTGGAGCAACGCGACAGCTATCTGCGCCGCTTCACCGCGCGTGTTCGCGCAGTCGAATCGGACGAGCGGGGCACGCGGGTCTCACTCGACGCCAGCGCCTTCTACCCGACGTCGGGCGGCCAGCCGCACGACACCGGCCGCTTGGACGCCGCCGTCGTCGTGGACGTGAACACGCACGGCGGCGTGGTCTGGCACCGGCTCGAGGGACCGGCGCCCGAGCCCGGCAAGCTGGTGGAGGGCGTGATCGACTGGGAGCGCCGCTACCGCCACATGCAACGGCACAGCGCGCAGCACCTGCTGTCCCAGGCATTCGTGCGCGTCTCCCCGGCGTTCGACACCCACAGCGTCAGCCTGCGCGGGGCGGACTGCACCATCGACGTTTCCGGCGAGCCGGACGACGACGCGCTGCTGGACGTGGAGACGCTCGCCAACGGCTTTGCCTACGCCGCGCTCCCCATCTTCAGCTTCGAGGTGGACGAGGCAGACCTCGCCGACTACCCTCTTCGGCGTGCGCCCAAGGTCCGCGGCCGCATCCGCCTCGTGGCCATGGGCGACGTCGAGCTCGCCGCCTGCGGCGGTACCCACCTCGCCACCACCGCGGAGGCGCTGCCGATCGTGCTGCTCGGCAGCGAGCGCGTCCGCGGCGCTCTGCGGCGCGTCACGTTTCGGGCGGGCTGGGAAGCGCTCGAGGACCATCGGGCCAGGCACGCGGTCGCGAGCGACCTGGTCAAGCGCCTGAGCACCCCGCTGGACGAGCTGCCCGGACGCGTTGCACGGCTCCGGGAGGAGCTGACGGCCGCGCACGCGGCGCTGGTCGCGGTGCAACGGGAGCGCGCGGGCGACGTGGCCGAGAGCTTGCTGGCCGGTGCGTCGCGGCGCGCCGGCCTGCGCGTCGTCCGCGCCGAGGTGGAGGATGCCCTCCTCGATCCGCTGGTGGACGTGCTGGCGCAGAAGGACGGCGTGCTGGCCCTGCTCGGCGCCACGACCGAGGGCCGCGCCAGGCTGGCGTTCGCGCGCGGGCCCGGCAGCGGACCCGACCTGCGTCCCGTGCTGCGTGTTGCGCTGGAGGCGGTGAATGGCCGCGGCGGCGGCCGGCCCGAGCGCGTGCAGGGCGCCGGCGACCGCGTCGAGGGCCTCGTGAAGGCGCTCCGAGACGCGTGGGAGGCCCTGCCCGAGGCGTGACGCGGCGAGCTCGGCGTGCCAGGGCTCGGCGTGCGCGTGTGCCCTGTCGGGTGGCACGCCGGGACGCTCGCCCGCTGCGCACACCGGGCACCTGACCTAGAGTGGGCTCATCGAGGCGCCTCCGGCATCGACTGGAGGCGCGACCGTTCACCTGGAAGCGCCGGCTCTGCCCGGCACCCGGAGGTCACCCCATGACGACGGCATCCCGCAGCCTGAACCCCACCCGCATCGACATCCGCGCCGAGGACCGCGAGGGTCTCGTGGCGCTGCTGAACCGGCACCTCGCCGACACCAGCGACCTCGCCAGCCAGCTCAAGCAGGCCCACTGGAACGTCAAGGGCCCGGACTTCCAACAGCTCCACGAGCTCTTCGACGCCGCGCACGCGGCGATCCTTCCCTTCGTGGACGAGCTCGCCGAGCGCGTCGCCACCCTCGGCGGCACCGCCATGGGGACCGTCCGCATGGCCGCGCAAGCCACCACGTTGCCCGAATACCCTGCCTCGGCCGGCAGCGGCCGTGAGCACCTCGAGGCTCTCCAGGCGTGCATCGCGGAATTCGCGGGGAACACCCGGCAGGCGATCGGCCGCGCCGAGGAGCTGGGCGATCCCACCACGGCCGACCTCTTCACGCAGATCTCGCGCGCCGTCGACCTTCAGCTCTACTTCATCGAGTCGCACCTGCAGGGGAGCTGAGCCGACCTACGCCTCGGCGCCGCCGTTGCCTTCGTATTCATCGTCCTGGAGGGCGCTCTGGTCGAGCACGTGCTCTGCGATGAAGACCGGCGCCTTCACGCGCACGGCCAGCGCGAGGGCGTCGCTGGGGCGGGCGTCGACCTCGAAGCGCACGCCCGAGCGCTCCAGGATGAGCATGGCGTAGTACGTCCCCTCCACCAGATCGGTGATCTCGACGCGGGCGACCTCCGCGCCCAGCATCTCCAGCACCGACACCATCAGATCGTGCGTCAGAGGGCGTTCGAAGCGTTCGCTGCCACGGCCGCTGGCGATGGAGATGGCCTGCATGGCGTCGATCTGGATGGGCAGGATGTCGTGCCCGCCCTTGCGCCTGAGCAGCACCAGGAAGTGGTTCTCGTCACCCGAGACGGCAATGTCCTCCAGCTCGACCTCGACCATGGGCCATTCTACCGTAGGGGTCGCGCCAGAACGCGTTCGGCGGGTAGCGGCCGAAGGCGGTTCGAGGGCCCGGCCAAGCGGCGTTCGGGCCGCGC
>CAYOXR010000386.1:0-4318 GCA_964407955.1 uncultured bacterium
CGACCGTGCGGTGTTCGACCTGCAGGGCGAGGCACGGGTCGTACAGGCCCCGGTAGCGGCGGCGTCGGTCGGCCAGCCGATGCGGCGTGGGGAAGCACACCGGCTCGCCCCCGGCCGTGAGCGCGCCGTGCAGGTTGAGCGCGCCCACGTAAAACGCGAGCTCGTCGCGTAGCGCGCGGAAGAAGCCGAGGATGTGGTCGTTGGACTGCGCCAGGGCGTTCGCCACCAGGTTCACCCCGCGGTCGCGGAGCTCGTCCAGGGCGCGGAAGCCGCCTTCGTCGCGTTCGGGGATGGTGAAGCTGTAGCTCGGAGGTCCCTTGCTCAGCAGGCGCTGCAGGATCCCGCCCGCTTGCTCGGGATGCTCGCGCAACACGTAACCGGTGCCGCGGTTCCCGTCACCGAGCCCGGCGCTCATCAATAGCCCCTTGCGGAAGCGCAGGTCCTTCAGGTGCGCGTCGATGCGCGCCAGGAAGGCGTCGTCGAGCTCGGTCTGAAGCATCAGGAAGAGTCGGTCGAAGGCGTCCGAGCGGAAGCTCGCAACGTGCTCCTCGGCCAGCCCGCGCAGGCGTCGCAGACGCTCGGCGAACATCTGCATGACCTCCACGGAGCGCCTCAAGATGGTGTCCGGGTGGTCCCGGAAGAGCCCGAAGTAGTGCTTGCGTTCGTCCGCGACCGTGACGGTGGCAAGGTCGAAGAGCGCGCGCACGGCCCCGGGGTTGGCGAGCGCGTCGCGAACCGCTGCCTGGCGGTAGCGGACGGTGTCCGGGTCGGCAATGCCGGCGCTCAATGCGTGGCGGCAGACGGCGTCGATGGTCTCGCTGCCCTGCGCCATCGCCGCGAATAGCCAGTCGAGGCCGAGGTCGGCGACGAGGTCGTCCATGTTCCAGGGGAGGGGCCGATCCGCCGGCACGTCGCGGTGGCGTTGCATCAGCAGCACGTTCACGATGGCAGCCTCGTCTTCAGGGCGTCGCGCGTGACGCCATACTTGCGAGCGATGGCGACGGCGTAGGCGCGCCCGTCCGCCGGCCGCCGCTCCAGGCGGAAGGTGCGAACGGTGGGGTCGTCCGGGTCGACGCCGCTCACCATGCTGACGGTGCGGTCGTTGAACGAGGCGAGCTCGTCGAGGAAGGTCACCACCAGGCAGAGGGCGCCGCACGCGTCCAGGCGCGCCAGGATCTCGCGGTTGAGCTGAAGTGCATCGCTGGCCGTCGTGGAGGAGAACGCCTCGTTCATGACGACGACGCTGTCGGGGGTGGTGCGTCCGAGGGCCCGGTGCATCCGCGCGAGCTCCTCGTGGAGCTTGCCCCGAAGATCCTCGACGCGTTCCTGCCGCTCGAAGTGGGTGTGCACGAGATCGATGAGGTTGACGCGCGCCGTCGCGGCCGGGACGGGGAGGCCGAGCGCCGCGAGGTAGTGGAGCTGGCCGAACGCGCGCGCGTAGGTGGTCTTGCCGCCCTGGTTGGGGCCGGTGACGACCAGCAGGCGCTGATCTCGCTCCAGGCGGAAGTCGTTGGTCACGACCCGGCGGTCCTCGTGTCTGAGCTTGTCGGCGAGCGCCGCGTCGAACATGCCTTCGGCGTGCGTACCCTGCCAGGAGGGGGCGATCTCCGGAAGCGAGAAGCGCACGCCGGTCCGCTCCAGGCGGTCGACCTGCTCCAGGTAGGCGACATAGAACTGCACCTCGCGGTCGAACGCGGCGACGCGGCCGTCCAGGTAGTGGGCGTTCTCCGTGCAGTAGCGGCCGAGATTGGCGAAGAGCTCAGGGTGGAGGCCGGCGACGCCGTCGAGGATCTGCGCCTCGACGTGGTTCATCGTGGCGTCTCCCTCGAGCTTGGCGCGATAGTCCTTGGCGGACGACTGCTGGAACTTCTCGAAGGTGGCGAGCACGCTGGTGCTGAAGTCCGCCTCGTCGCGGTACCCGCGCACCTTGACCGTGTTGCCCTGGATCACCAGCTCGTAACGAACCGCGTCGAGCGCGGCCTTCAGCTTCCCGGTCCAGTCTTCGAGTCGCACGAAGGCGGCCGAAGCCACGTACTCGCGGAGGTAATCGACCAGCCCGCCGAAGCCGCGCGAGGCCGGCTTCGCGTCCGCCAGCGCTCCGGCGAGCCCTCGAACCGCTGCGCAGTAGCCCGAAACGGCGTCGAGGAACCAGCGCTCCGTCTGGTGTCGGTAGTGGGCGGCGGCTTGCTCGGCGAGGCGCTCTCGCATGTCCCGCATGCCTGCAGCGAAGTCGATGACGATGCTCATCACGTCCTTGCGCTGAAGGTCCCGCACGACCTCGTGACGGTACGCGACCGCCTCGGGGTCGCGGAGCGGAGCGTAGAAGTCGGGCTCGAGGCCGTACTCCTGCTTGGCGGCCGTGACGCTGGTCACCACCTGGTCGAGCGCCAGGTCCACGAAGTGCTCGGGCGAAGGCCGCGACGTGCGGCCGCCCGGGTCATCCGACGGCGTTCGGTAGAGGATGCTGTGGAACCTCACCTGCTGACACCTCCCCGCGTGGTCGCGGGTTGCGCGTGGCAGCCCGCCCGGTAGGAGTCATCAGCCCGATGAGGGCGGCGTAGCGGAGAACTCCATCTCCTGCCAGCGAGTATAGCGTCCGTGAGGACATCTCAGGCATGCGCGACCGACGGTGGGCCTTCCCGGGCGCGAATCTACCCTCACGGGCGTCGCTCTTCACAGCCCCGATTCTCGCCCGGCAGCGTGGAGAGGCTACACTGGTGACAGCACCATGGCGCTGGCGTTCGCCACGAACCGCCCTTACGGCCGATGACGCCTAGGCTCGCGAGGCGAGCGAAGGAGCGGTCGTTGAGCCGTCAGCCGCAGGCAGCCAGCATCTCCGAGCCGGCGCGCGAGGCGCCCTTCACGAGCATTCTCTACCCGGGTGAGGCCACGGACGGCGTCCATGCGCACGTGCCGTCGGCGACGTGCCTGCGGGACCTGGGATTGGACCGGATCCTCGACGGGGCCGCGTCTAGCCCCGAGATCCGAACGCTGTTCGCCATGCCGCTCCGCGACGCCGACGCCATCCGTTTCCGCCAGGAGGTCATGCGAGAGCTGGAGAGCGCCGCGCTCCAGGAGGCGATCACGTCGTTCCGGGCCGACCTGCACGCCGCGCGGGTGCGGCTCGAAGGGGATCGAGAGGCTGGATTTCCGTACGCGCGTGAGCGCGCCGTACTCGATGCCGCCGTACGCTACGTTCGCGCGGTCTCCCGGCTGGCCGCGACTCTCGACGGCTCGAGCCTCACTTCGCGCGGCCTCGCACGGCTGAGGCAGCACCTGAGCCGGACCGTCGCCTCCGCAGCCTTCCGTAGCCTGGCCGATGACAGCACGCGCGCCGCGAGCCAGCTGAATGCGCTGCGTTACACGCTGCTCATCGAGGGCCGCAGCGTTACGGTCGCGCCCTTCCGTGAGGCAGACGACCTGCGCGAGGAGGTCGTTCGGCTGTTCGGGCGCTTCATGCAGCGCCCCGCTCCCGAGGTGGAGGTGCGCCCGTACCTGCCAGCCGCGCGGAGCGGCGTCCAGGCGCAGGTTCTGCGGCGCTTGGCGGCATTGAACCCGCAGCCGTTCGAGGGGCTCACGCGCTTCGCGACGCGGCACGTCGACTTCGTCGACCCGGTGCTGGAGCGCGTTGCGCGTGAGCTCGCGTTCTACCTCGACTACTTGCGATACATCGCCCCGCTTCGGGAGGCGGGCCTAGCCTTCTGCTATCCGAGCATGGCCGGCCGCGAGGTCCGTTGCCTGGGGCGCGACGTCTTCGACCTGGCGCTGGCGCAGCGACTCGTCGGCAAGCACCAGGCTGTCGTCCCGAACGACATCGAGTTGCGGGGTCGCGAGCGCATCGTCGTCGTCACCGGCCCCAATCAGGGCGGCAAGACCACCTACGCGCGCACCTACGGCCAGCTCCACTACCTGGCCTCCCTGGGCTTCCCCGTGCCCGGGAGCGAGGCGCGGCTCACGCCGTTCGACAGGTTGCTCACGCACTTCGAGCGCGGGGAGGCGGCTCAGGACCTGCGCGGCAAGCTGGTCGACGAGCTGACGCGCCTGCGCGACCTCCTGGAGGTCGTCACGCCCGAGACCATCGTGATCCTGAACGAGACCTTCTCGTCGACGACGCTGGCGGACGCCAGCTTCCTGGGCGCCAAGCTGCTCGGCAGACTGTCGCAGCTCGACCTGCGCGCCGTGTTCGTCACCTTCGTGGACGCCTTGGCGACCTTCGATGCCAAGACCGTGAGCGTGGTGAGCACGGTCGACCCGGACGATCCGTCGATCCGCACCTTCAGGCTCCTGCGGCGGCCTGCCGACGGGGCCGCCCATGCAC
>CAYOXR010000387.1:0-1874 GCA_964407955.1 uncultured bacterium
GCTGCTGGCGGCGCTGGCGGGCTGCGCCCCCGCTGCGCACGGGCCGGTCCTGCCCGGCAACCCCACCGGTCCGCTCGAGCGAACCGCCGAGATCGTCTACCACCGCATGGCCATCGGGTACCTGGAGACCGGCGCCTACACCACCAACGTGCTGGTCGACGTCCAGCTGCCGCCGGGCGCCAAGTGGACGCTGCTCGCCTACGCCAGGGACGGCTCCTCGTACCGGCTGCGGATCACCTCGAGCCAGCTTCCCGGCGTCGCCTGGGACGTGTCTCCGGCCGGCGTCACGCGTGTTCCGACGCCCTGATGCCGCGGCGCCCGAGGGCGCGGCGGCAGGCGCTCAAGTCGTCTGAAGGTAGGGTTGGAGCCGCGCCTGGTACGCGCTCTTGGGCTGCGCACCGATCAGCGTCTCGACCGGCCGGCCGTCCTTGAAGAGCATCACCGTGGGGATGCTCATCACGCGGTACTGCATCGCCACGTGCTGGTTGTCGTCGACGTTGAGCTTGCCGACCTTGAGCTTGCCCGGATAGGCACCGGCCAGCTCCTCCACCACCGGGGACACCAACCGGCAAGGACCGCACCAGGGCGCCCAGAAGTCCACCAGAACGAGGCCGTCGCTGGTCTCGTCCTGGAAGTTGTCATCCGTGAAGACGTGCGTGTCGTCCATGGCTCCTCCAAGGGCCCGACGGCGCGCCGTCGGGCCGACGGTTGAGACCAATCTACGGTCAGCGTTCACTCGCGCGATGTCAGACAGTAGACACGGGCCACGCGAAGACCGCATCCGCCGGCGCGCCGCGCGTGAACCGCGGCGGCGTCATCCCCAGCGCGCGGTAGCCGCCCTTCACCGCGGCTCTCACCAACGCCCGCGGGTTGGCCTTGCCGCCGTGCAGCCTCCGCGAGAACGCCACCTCCTCGGTCACCGCCAGGGACGGGCTGGACCCGCGCGAGTCCGTGCCGAACGCCACGTCGACGCCGAAGCGGGCATAGAGCTCCCACGGAAAGCGCCCGCAGCCGAGCGCTTCGTTCGATCTGGGGCAGTGCACCACGGCGCATCCCGCGCGCTGCACCGCGCGCACGTCCGCGTCGTCCACGTGGACCATGTGCACCAGCGTGGGCGCGGCGTCGAGCACGCCGAGCGACTCCAGATAGCCCACCGGGCTGGCGCCGCTGGCGCGCCAGGTTACGCCGAACTCCGCCAGCAACGCGGCCAGCGGTCCCTCGCCGCGGCCGTGCAGCGCCCGCTCGTCCGCTGTCTCCGCCACGTGGATCTGCATGGGCAGCCGCTCGCCCCGCGCCAGCCGGGCGAGGCGCGCCAGCAGCGGGCCGCTCACGGTGTGCGGCGTGTGCGGGCTGACGCCGACACGGACGCCGCCGGGGCGCTCGAGCTCGCGGAAGGCCGCCAGCTTCCGGCGGCTCGCCTCGAAGGCCGCCTCGGCGTACTCCGGGTCGGGAGCGATGACCTCCCAGTAGGCCACGCCCGACAGGTCGGGATGGCCCAGCAGGTAGCGCATCACCGCCTCGTCCGTGACGATGTCTCCGATGACGTGCACGCCGCCGCTCAGGATCTCGGCCACGCCCGCCCTGGCCGCCTCCAGGCTGGCCTGCGCGCGCCGGTGGCGGATGACGGCTCGCACGAACGCGTCGTAGCCGCCCGCTTCGAAGGCCATGCCGGACAGGTCGAGGTGCGTGTGGGCATTGACGGGCGCGGGCGACAGCGCGAAGCCGGCATCGCGCTCGCCGGCGTCGGGGAAGCTCTCGCGGGCGCGGGCGAGGCTCTCGACGGCGATCACCTGGCGGCGCGTGCCGTCGTCCTGTACGACCACGGCAGCGTCCTCTCGAGGCGTGCCCAGCCCGGCGGAGACGACCACGGCGGG
>CAYOXR010000388.1:0-3735 GCA_964407955.1 uncultured bacterium
CGCTGCGCTTGACGGCGGACGGGCGCGAGGCCGCCAGGGCGTGGGTGCGCAGCCACCGCGTGCTGGAGACGTACCTCGCCGAACGAGCCGGCCGGCCGCTGCCGTTGCTGCACCGCCTGGCCGACCGCCTGGAGCACCGCATCCCGCAAGAGCGCATCGATGCCATGGACCGGGGCCTGGGCCACCCGGTGCGGGATCCTCACGGCGACCTGATCCCGGGGCCTCGTGGCCGTGCCCATGAGCCCCGGCACGTGCCGCTCGCGCTCTGCCCGGCGGGCAGCGTGGTCAGGGTATTGCACGTCGAAGACGAACCGGACGCGCTGCTGCGGGAGCTGCTCGACCAGGGCGTGGCGCCGGCGGCTGAGCTGGAGGTCGTGGCCAGCGACGACGCCGGCGTGACGGTGAACGTGGCCGGCACCGGCGAGCGCCACCTGGACGCGTTGGCTGCGTCCGTCGTGGACGTCGTTCCGAGTGGCGTCGAGGCCGCCGAGCTGCGCGGCATGGTGCGACTGAGCGAGCTCGAGCTCGGCCGCTCGGGACGCGTCGTCATGCTCACCAACGAGCTTCGCGGGGCTGCGCGGCGGCGCCTGCTCGATCTCGGCTTCACGCCGGGCGCGGAGGTCACGCCGGTGCTGGAGAACGCCCTTGGGAGCGACCCGACCGCGTACCTGATCCGGCAGAGCCGGATCGCGTTGCGGCGCGATCAGGCACGGCACATCCTGGTCGCCCGCTCGGACGACGCGGCAGGTGCCTCCGGGGAGGTGGCGGCGTGAGCGCGAACCGGGCGGCAGCGCGCGACTGTGCGTCGTGTCCAGTGCGGCTGCGGCATCTCGGCGCCCGCGGCGAGGCGTTCGATCACGTGATCGCCCTCGCCGGCAACCCCAACGTGGGCAAGAGCACGCTGTTCAACCTGCTGACCGGGCTCAGGCAGCATGTCGGCAACTGGCCCGGCAAGACCGTCGCGCGCGCGGAGGGCGGCTTCGCGTATGGCGCAACGCGGCTGAAGGTCGTCGATCTGCCGGGTACCTACTCGTTGCTCGCCTACTCGCCCGAGGAGGAGATCGCGCGCGACTTCCTGCTCTTCGGGCGGGCCGACGCGACGATCGTGCTGGTCGACGCGACGGCGCTCGAGCGCAACCTCAACCTGGTGCTGCAGATCCTGCAGATCAACGACCGGGTCGTCGTCGCGCTGAACCTCATGGACGAGGCGCGGCGCCGCGGCATCCGGATCGACCATCGGGCCCTGGCGCGCGAGCTTGGCGTGCCGGTGGTCCCGGTGGTCGCGCGCACCGGTGAGGGCGTCGCCGCGTTGCTCCAGGCGCTCCTCGACAGGCTCGCCGGGATGCGGAGGGCCGGCGCGGCCGGGGCCGGCGAGCGCCGCGTACCCCTCGAGCCGCAGCTCGACAGCGCCACGAGCGCGTTGACGCAGTCGCTGCGCAAAGCCTTCCCGGCCCTGCAGAGCCTGCGCTGGGTCGCGCTACGCTTGCTCGACGGCGACCCGCGCGTCAAGGAGGGCCTGGCCAGCGGCGAGCTGACGGGAGAGGACGTCTCGCCCCCGGCCCGGGTGGTGGAGGCGGTGCTCTCGGAAGCGGAGCGTTTGCGTGTGGGGCTCGGGCCCGAGGCCAGAGACCGGCTCGTGGAGAGCCTGTTCCACGAGGCCGAGGGCATCTCGGGCCGCGTCGCCGAGGCGCCCGGCGTCGGTGCGCGCAGCTTCCAGGCCCGGCTCGACCGCGTGGTGACGTCGCGCCTGTGGGGCCCGCTGGTGATGGTCGGCGGGCTCGCCCTCGTCTTCTGGATCACGATCGTCGGGGCCAACTACCCGTCGCAGCTGCTGTTCCGCATGACCTTCATGCTGGGTGCCTGGGGCAAGGCCGCCTTCGAGGCGCTACAGGCGCCGTGGTGGCTGACCGGCTTCGTGTGGGACGGCGTGTACCGGGGGCTGGCATGGGTGGTGTCGGTGATGCTCCCGCCCATGGCGATCTTCTTCCCGCTGTTCACGCTGCTCGAGGACCTGGGCTACCTGCCGCGGGTCGCGTTCAACCTCGACGGGCTGTTCCGCCGCGTAGGAGCGCACGGCAAGCAGGCGCTCACCATGGCGATGGGGCTGGGCTGCAACGCCGCGGGCGTGGTGGCCGCGCGCGTCATCGAGTCGCCGCGCGAGCGTTTGATCGCCATCCTGACCAACAACTTCATGCCGTGCAACGGCCGCTGGCCGACCCTCATCGTCATCGCCAGCGCGCTCATCGCCACCGCCTTCTCGCCCGGCGTGGCGTCGCTGGTGGCGGCCGGGGCGGTCATCGGCGTCACCCTCATCGGCGTAGTCGTTACCCTTGCCGTGTCATGGCTGCTGTCGCGGACGGCCCTTCGCGGGGTGGCCAGCACATTCTTCCTGGAGCTTCCGCCGTTCCGGCGACCGAACGTGCTGAGGATCCTGTACACGTCGTTCATCGATCGCACGCTGTTCGTGCTGTGGCGGGCGGTGGTGATGGCGGCGCCTGCCGGCGGCCTCATCTGGCTGCTCGCCAACGTCCATGCCGGCGACGCCAGCCTGGCGCAGCACTTGCAGCAGGCTCTGCACCCGGTGGGATGGGCGATCGGGCTGGACGGCGCGATCCTCGTGGCGTACATCGTTGCCATCCCGGCGAACGAGATCGTGCTCCCGACGTTGATCATGATCTACACCGGTGCGGGCATCATGCTGGAGGTCGACGCCCTCAGCAGCCTGCGCGACATCCTAGTCGCGGGCGCAGGCTGGACGCTGTTGACCGCCGTCAATCTGATGCTCTTCAGCGTGCTGCACAACCCCTGCTCGACGACGATCTGGACGATCTGGTCGGAGACTCGGAGCCTGAAGTGGACGGCGCTGGCCACGGTGCTCCCCCTGGTGGTGGCGTTCGGCGTGCTGGCGGCGGTCACCTGGACCGTGCGCGGCCTTTTCGCGCTGTAGTGGCGGACGGAGCGCCGGCGTGGGGTGGTGCGCCACGGTGCGTCACCGTGCACCACGTAGGCCGGCTCATGCTGGTGAGACCAGCGATCGTGCGCCACGCTCGGCGCCCCGCGGTGCGGGTCGAGCCGAGCCCCGCGCCGGCTGGTCAGCCACCGCCGGCCGCGACGTCGGCGAGGACCTCGCGGATGACATGGCGTGCGCTGGCAGCCAGCTCTGGGTTGCTTCGGCGGTAGTAGGGAAGCTGGATCAACGCGATGGAGAGCGCCCAGCCGCGGCAGCGAAGCCAGGTGTCGCGGTCGACGCCGAGGGCGGCGCGGTACGTTTCCCTGACGTTGGCCGGCAGCAGGGTCCAGGCGATGAGCATGTCGACGGCGGGGTCGCCGACGCCCACGCAGCCGAAGTCGATCACGGCGTAGAGGCGGCCATGGCGGCACAACAGGTTGCCCGGCGCCAGGTCGCCGTGGATCCACACCGCCGGTCGCGTCCAGGGCGCGATACCGAGCGCGTCCTCCCAGGCGGCCGTGACCGCGCCCGTATCGATCGTGCCCTCGAGCTGGGCGATGGCGGTGCGGGTGTCGGCATCACGCTCGCCGAGCGGCCCGCCGCGCTCAGCGTGCGGCCCGTACGACGGATCGATGCGGTGCAGCGCGGCGACGAAGGAGGCCAGGTCGGTTGCCAGCGCGGCCGGATCGCCCAGGGAGTCGACGGCGGGGTTCTCGCCGTCCAGCCAGCGGTAGATCGACCAGGGCCACGGGAAGCCTTCGCCGGGTGCGCCCACGACGAGGGGT
>CAYOXR010000389.1:0-2788 GCA_964407955.1 uncultured bacterium
CTGCTGACCACCGTTTCGGGTTGCCCGGTCAAGGTGAGCCGCACCGGCTACACGGGCGAGGACGGCTTCGAGCTGTTCTGTCACCCAACCGACGCCTCCATCGTGTGGGACGTACTCACCCATGCGGGAGCGCTTCCGTGCGGGTTGGGCGCGCGCGACACACTGCGGCTCGAGGCCGGCTTCCCGCTCTACGGACACGAGCTGGACGACACCACCAACCCGCTGTGCACGGCGTTCGCGTGGGTCGTGAAGGACAAGCCGTTCTTCGGTCGCGAGGCGATGTGGGACCGGCCGTGCCCGCGCCGGCTGGTGGGTCTGAAGCTCGTCGAGCGCGGCATCGCGCGACAGGGTTACCGCGTGTTCTTCGGCGCTGACGTTGCAGGCGAGATCACGTCGGGCACGCTCTCCCCTCTCACGCGTGAGAGCATCGCGTTCGCCTGGGTGGACGCCGCGGCGGCCGCGGAAGGCACCGCCATCGAGGTGGAGATCCGCGGACAGCGGGTGGCCGCGAGCGTCGTCGCGCCGCCGTTTTTCGGACAGTGACGCCGCGGCGTCGCGATGGTCGCGAGCCGACTCCGGCGTCGTCAGAGGAGTGAGCATGGAGATCCCCGACAACCTCAGGTACACGCCTACGCATGAGTGGGTCTCGGAGCCGGAGGATGGCGTCGTTACCGTGGGCATCACGGATTACGCCCAGGACCAGCTGGGCGACGTCGTCTTCGTCGAGCTGCCGGAGGTCGGTCGCAAGATCGGCGCCGGCGATGCCGCGGCCGTGGTCGAGTCCGTGAAGACCGCCTCGGACATCTACGCGCCCGTATCGGGCACCGTCGAGGCTGCCAACAGCGCGCTGCTGGACGCTCCCGAGCGGATCAACGAGAGTCCCTACGGCGACGGCTGGCTGTTCCGGGTCCGGGTGGGCGGTGCGGTTGAGCTCGCCGGCCTGCTCGACCCCGCCGCCTACCGCCTGGCGGCCAGCGAGGAGGGCTGACCTTGCCCTACCTCCCGCACTCGCCCGACGACGTGCGGCGCGCCCTGGAAACCATCGGCGTCGACAGCATCGACGCCCTGTTCGACGAGCTTCCGAGCGAACTTCGCGACCCTGCGATCGCCTTGCCTCCGGCCCTGGACGAGACAGCCTTGATGGCGCACCTGCGCGCGCTGGCCGCGAGAGACACCGCCACGGGGCCGAACTTCCTCGGGGGAGGCATGCGCCGTCACTTCATTCCCGCCGTGACACCCCACCTGGCGCTCCAGAGCGAATTCGTCACCGCCTACACGCCGTACCAGCCTGAGGTTGCGCAGGGCGTCCTGCAGGCCACCTTCGAGTTCCAGACGATGATGGCCGAGCTGACCGGGCTGGACGTCGCCAACGCCAGCCTGTACGACGGCGCCACCGCCGTCGCGGAGGCAGCGCTGCTGAGCGTCCGGCACACCGGGCACGAGCGCGTGCTGGTCAGCCGTGGCGTGCATCCCGAGACGCGCGCGGTGCTGGCCACGTACCTGCACGCGCTCGGCATCGTCATCGAGGTCATGGACCTCGACGGGGGCCGCACGCCCGTGCCGGCGTCTCTCCCGGGGGCGGCCTGCGTGATCGCGCAGCAACCGAACCACCTCGGTGCCCTGGAGGACATGAGCGGGCTCGCTCAGGCGGCCCACGCCGGCGGCGCGTTGCTGGTGGCGGCGGTGGACCCGGTGAGCCTCGCCGTGCTCAAGCCGCCCGGAGCCTACGGCGCCGACGTCGCCGTGGGCGATGGCCAGACGCTCGGCAACCCGCCCGCGTTCGGCGGACCCAGCTTCGGCTTCATGGTGGTCCGGCAGGAGCTGCTGCGCCAGCTCCCCGGCCGCCTCGTCGGCGCGACGACCGACGTCGAGGGGCGGCGCGCCTACGTGCTCACGCTGCAGGCGCGCGAACAGCACATCCGCCGAAGCAAGGCCAAGTCCAACATCTGTTCGAACCACCAGCTCACGGCGCTGATGGCCACCGTGAACATGGCGGCGCTGGGGCCGCAGGGCCTTCGCGAGGTGGCGGTGGGCTCCGTCGTGCAGGCGCACCGGCTGGCGGACCGCTTGCGCTCGGAAGGCGCGCGGCTGGCGCTGGAGGTGCCCTTCTTCAACGAGTTCGTGTTGCTCACGCGGCACAGCGCACTGCGGGTACGTTCGGCGCTGGCTGCTCGAGGCGTCCATGCCGGGGTACCGATCGGCGCCGAGTACGGTCTCGGCAACGCGGTGTCGCTCGCCGCCACGGAGCTGGTCAGCGACGAGGACATCGAGGCATTGGTGAGTGCGCTGCGTGCCGGCGGCGAGCTGGAGCGGTCCGAGGTGCACCATGGCTGAGCCCCGCCACGCCGACTTCCCCGGCATCTACGAGCGCTCGCGGCCGAAGCGGCGGGCTGCCAGGCCGCCGCGCCACGAGCCGTCTGACCTCGCCGCCCTGTTGGGCGAGGAGCAGCTCCGCGACGCGCCGCCCCGCCTGCCAGAGGTTTCCGAGCTCGACCTGGTACGCCACTTCACCCAGCTTGCGCACCGTCAGTTCAGCATCGACGGGAACGTCTACCCGCTGGGAAGCTGCACCATGAAGTACAACCCCAAGGTGCACGAGGAAGCGGCCAAGCTGTTTCAGGACCTGCACCCCTACCAGGCGCCGGAAACGGCGCAGGGCACGCTGCAACTCCTGTTCGAGCTACAGCGCGATCTGGGGGCGCTGACCGGCATGGACGCGGTGAGCCTGCAGCCGGCCGCCGGCGCTCACGGCGAGCTCACCGGCATCCTCATGATCCGCGCCTACCAC
>CAYOXR010000390.1:0-8968 GCA_964407955.1 uncultured bacterium
TGGCGTCTGGACTCAGGCGTCCTCAGCAGCGTGGCGCCAGCCGCGCGCGGTGTCCCGCCGTTGCGGGCGAGCTTGCGGCTTCGCGCGCGCCTCGGCCAACGGCCGTCCGACCGGGTGACGCGCGCCGAGCTTGACCGCCGCCGAGCGAGCCAGGCGGTGCTGCCTTGCCGCCTTCATGACGTCGTTGGCCTGCTCCTGCGCGATCCGGGATGCGGTCCATGCGTCCGTCATCGTCGTCCTCCCTCTCCTGCACGAACGGTGCTTTCGATGGGCTCATTTCAGCGTGCCGGGCAGGTGTCGTGGTCACGCGGGGCGGGACCGCGAGGGTGACAGCGAGCGTGACAGGCAGTGCTACAATCGCGCCCACGAGGCGCAAGGGGCTGCTTTCGGGGGTGAGTTGCGTGCGAGCCGAGCCATGACGGCCGACACCGATGTGATCGTGATCGGCGCCGGCCTGGCGGGGTTGGTGGCCGCCGTGGAGGCGGCCGACGCCGGCTGCCGCGTGGTCCTGCTCGACCAGGAGTCCGACGCCAACCTGGGCGGTCAGGCGTTCTGGTCGTTCGGCGGCTTGTTCATGGTCGGCACCCCGGAGCAGCGCCGCCTGGGCATCCGCGACACGCCCGAGCTGGCGTGGCGCGACTGGCTGGCGACGGCCGCCTTCGAGGACGAGGACGACACCTGGCCGCGCCGCTGGGCCCAGGCGTACGTGGCGTTCGCCGCCGGCGAGAAGCGCACCTGGCTGCGCGCCCACGGCCTGCGCTTGTTCCCGGTGGTGGGCTGGGCCGAGCGCGGCTTCGGCCACGCCGAGGGTCCGGGTAACAGCGTGCCCCGCTTCCACATCGTGTGGGGCACCGGGCCGGCCATCGTGGCGGCGTTCGTGCGGCGCGCCCGCGAGCACGCCGACGCGGGGCGCCTAACGCTGCGCTTCCGCCACCGCGTGCACGAGCTGGAGGTGAGCGCCGGCTCCGTCACCGGCGTGCTCGGCGACGTGCTGCGGGCGGACGGCGCAGCGCGCGGCCGCCCAACCAACCGCACCGTCGAGGACCACTTCCGCGTGAGCGCGCAGGCGGTCGTGATCGCGTCCGGCGGCATCGGCGGAAACCACGAGCTGGTACGGCGCAACTGGCCGCAGGCCCGCCTCGGGCCGGCGCCGGACGCCTTGCTCACCGGCGTGCCCGCCTACGTGGACGGCGAGCTGCAGCAAGCGGTCGCCGCGGCCGGCGCCCGCCTGATCCACGCCGGGCGCATGTGGCACTACACCGAGGGGGTGGCCAGCGTCGAGCCGATCTGGCCGGGCCACGGCATCCGCATCTTGCCGGGACCGAGCAGCCTGTGGCTGGACCCGGACGGGCGGCGTTTACCGCCGCCCTTCTTCCCCGGCTTCAACACGCTCGACACGCTCACCCACCTCGGCCGGCGCCGCCTGCCCTACAGCTGGTTCCTTCTGAACCGGCGCATCCTGCGCCGCGAGTTCGCCCTCTCGGGCAGCGAGCAGAACCCGGACCTGACCGGCAAGAGCGTGTGGAGGCTGGTGCGCGGCCGGCTCGCCGGCCTGCAGCCGCCGCTGCGGGCCTTCCTGGAGCGCGGCGAGGACTTCCTGACGGACGCCGATCTGGACCGGCTGGTCGGGCGCATGAACGCGCTGGTCGGCAACGATCGGCTCGATCCCGCGACCGTCCGGGCGGCAGCCGAGGCGCGTGACGCGCAGGTGCAGCGCGGACCGGGCAAGGACTTCCAGGTGATGGCGATGCGGGCCGCGCGTGGCTACCTCGGCGACCGCCTGACGCGCGTGGCCGCACCCCACCGGATGCTCGATAGGGCCGCGGGCCCGCTCGTCGCGGTGCGCCTGCGGGTGCTCACCCGCAAGACGCTCGGCGGGTTGGAGACCGACCTGCTGGGCCGCGTTCTCACCGCAGACGGCGAGCCCAGGCCTGGCCTGTCTGCAGCCGGCGAGGCGGCCGGCTTCGGCGGCGGCGGCATGCACGGCCTGCGCTCGCTCGAGGGCACCTTCCTCGGCGGCTGCCTGTTCAGCGGCCGGGTGGCGGGACGCAGCGCGGCGGACGCGGTGCGCTGAGCCGGGCGCGCTGCGTCGCGCCAGCTCGCGGCGACCCGACCTCGGTGCCGCTAGCATGCGGCATGGCCACGTCCCCACCCTCCCAGGCGACCTGCCCCTTGTGCGGACGCTCGTTCCCCGCCGCCCAGCTCGTCCCCGCCGCCCTGGTGCGCCCCGGCGTCCGTGACACCATCCGTGCCGAGCACCCCGGCTGGACGGACGACAGCGTCATCTGCCGGGATGACTTGGGCGCCTACCGCACGGTCTACGTGCGCCACCTGCTCGAGGCCGATCGCGGCGAGCTCGACCGGCTCGAGAGCCAAGTGGTGGACGCCATCCGGAACGAAGACCTCGTCAGCCAGAACATCAACGAGGCCTTCGACGAGAGGCGTGGCGCCGGCCAGCGCGTGGCCGACGGTATCGCCGCGTTTGGTGGCTCCTGGACGTTCATCCTCGGCTTCCTCGGGGTGCTGGCGCTGTGGATCGCCGTGAACGCCAGCGCCCTGCTCGCCAAACCCTTCGACCCGTACCCCTTCATCCTGTTGAACCTGGTGCTGTCGTGCCTGGCCGCCGTGCAGGCGCCCGTCATCCTGATGAGCCAGAACCGGCAGTCGGCGAAGGACCGGCTCCAGGCCGAGTACGACTTCCGCACCAACCTCAAAGCGGAGCTGGAGATACGCCTCGTCCACGAGAAGCTCGACCACCTGCTGTCCCATGCCTGGCAGCGGCTGCTGGAGATCCAGCAGATGCAGCTCGACCTCATGGCCGACCTGGACAGCGGCCCGTCCGGCCCGGGTCGCGGCGCCGCCTGAGGGGCACCCGCGCCGCAGGCGTTTGCGCTTGCACGCCGTCAGGCAAGAAAGTCGTAAGTGGAGGTGGGTTAGGCTGCCGGTCGGTGGGAGGTCGGGCCTTGAACGACAGCGCCCCGCCACCCGCCGGAGGCCGTGAGGCGTCCGGCGGTACGGCACCTCAATCCGGTTTCTACGCCGCCATGGCCGGCTTCAGCGACGCCTTGCTGGACGCCGAAAGCGAGGCGGACCTCCTGGCCCGTACGGCGCGCGTCCTGGTGGAGAGCGGGCTGTTCACTGCCGCCTGCGTGGCGCACGCCGATGCCGACGGCAACCTGAAGCTGGGCGACGGGGCAGGGCCGGCGCACGCCACGCTGGAGAGCCTGCAGCTCCGGCTGGACGACGAGCCGCAGTCCCCGCCGGCGCTGGCGTGGTCGACGAGCCGGTCCTGCCTGGAGTCCGACCTCGGGCGCGCCGGCTGGCTGGCCGACGCCGGCAACGGCGGGCAGGCTGCCCTCGGCTCCATGCTGGCCGTACCCGTCCGCAGCGACGGCGATGTGACCGCGGTGCTGTGCGTTGGCGCCGCCACGCCCGACGCGTTCGGCGAGGCCGAGCTGGATCTTTGCCGCCGCGTGGGACGGCTGCTGGAGCGTTGGCTCGATCACCACGGCCTGCTCCCGCACCTCCAGCACCAGGCACTCCACGACCCGCTGACGGACCTGCCCAACCGCCGCATGCTGGAGGAGCACCTCACCAGGGCGCTCCCCCGGGCCAGGCGGCATGGCAGCGTGGTCGCCGTCGGCGTGATGGACATCGACGACTTCAAGCCCATCAACGACACCTGCGGGCACGAGGCCGGCGACCGCCTGCTGCAGCAGGTCGGCGCGCGCCTGCGTTCCGAGCTGCGCGAGCACGATCTTCTCGTGCGGCTCGGAGGCGACGAGTTCGCGCTGGTCATCGAGGACCTGCTCCCCGGCCAGGCTGCCGCGCAGCTCTCCCGCGCCCTCGACCGGCTGCAGAACGCCATCGCGCCGCCGTTCGAGCTGGGCCACGGCCAACACGCTCGCATCGCCATGAGCCTGGGGGTGGCCTTGTTCCCCTTCGACGGCGAGGAGCGGGACCAGCTCCTGCGCCAGGCCGACGTGGCGATGTACCGCGCAAAGAGCGGAAAGCTCACGCGCACGCAGTACTGGCAGCTCGCCTCGGCCAGTCAAGACCTGCCCGAGCCGGACGTGTCACTGGACCCCTACGGCCCGCAGGCGGCGGACTTGCTCGAGGGGGCCCGGGCGCACTTCGCGGCAGTCTCCACGTCGCTCTCCGGGGCGCTGCTCGGCGAGTTGCGGGCCGACGAGTCTGTCGGCGCCGGCCTCGAGGGCATGGACGACGGGGCCTTGGAGGCGCACGTCGCCGGCATCTCACGCCACCTCGAGCAACTCTTCCGCCCCGACCTCGATCGCGAGGCGTTGAAGCGGGGCGCTGAGGAGATGGGCCGCGCGTACGCCCTGGCCGGGCTGGGAGCCCAGGCGGTGGTGCAGAGCCACGGCCTGTGCCGCGCGCTGCTCGACGGTCGCTTGGCCGCCTCGTTCCTCACCACCCGCGAGCGCTACCGCTTGATGCAGGTCGCCGAGGCCCGTCTGCAGGACGAGACGCAGCTCGAGCTCGCGGCCCACAGCGCCACCGTCGCCTGCTACTACAAGGTGGGCGGCGCCCCCATGCAGCCCCGCCACGCGCCCTGGACCGACGTTAGGCAGGCGGAGCTGGAGAGCCTGGCGCAGCTTCCGGGGATGCGGGCGGCGGCTCTCCACCGGCCGGACGCCGACGGGCACCTCACCGTGGAGGCTCGTGCCGGCGAGGCTGGTGCCGAGCTGGCCGCGCTCGCGTGCACGCCCGAGCACGTCCAGCGAACCGACGCCGCGCACGCCGAGGCGGCTGGCACGGTGGCCCGGGCGTGGGCCAGCGGCACCATCCAGCTCGGCTCCAAGGACACCGACGGCCCCCGCACGCGCCCCTGGCACGAGGCCCTGGAGACGCTCGGGATCCTCAGCGTGATGGCCGTCCCCATCCACGGCACGCACGACCGGCCGGCGGCCATCCTGGTGCTCTACGGCTCCACGCCCGGCCAGTTCGACGCACCGTGGGTGCAAACCTTCGCGCTCGGCGTGCAGCAGCGTTGGGACGACTTGTGGCGGCGGAGCCGCGATCCCGCGCGGCCGGCGCTGCCCCGTGCGCGGGCCGAGGTCTATCGGAGCCGCCTCTTCGACGGCGGCCTCACCATGCACGTGCAGCCGGTCCTCGACCTCGAGACCGGCGACGTGGCCGGCACAGAGGCGCTCGCCCGGCTGCGCATGCCGGACGGAGAGGTGCTGTCGCCCGGCGTGTTCCTCCCGCTTCTCGGCGAGGTCGAGCTGGCGCGGCTGTTCCGCCTCACGCTCGAGCAGTCGCTGGCTGCGCTGTCACGTTGGGACGCGAGCGCCGGCGGCTCCGGCGACGCCATCACGATTCCGGAGATCGCGGTCAACCTGCCTCCGTCGACGCTGCTCGAACCGGCGTGCGGCCGCTGGGTAGGCGACGCGCTGGAACGCTACGGCATCCTTCCCCAGCGGCTCAGCCTGGAGCTCATCGAGACCGAGGAGATCGGCCAGCAGGCTCGCAGCGAAGCGATCCAGGCGCTCGTGGGCCTGGGCGTGCGGCTGTCGATCGACGACCTGGGCTCGGGCTTCAGCAGCCTGCAGCGGCTGGCCGAGCTGCCGTGCGACACCCTGAAGATCGACCAGGGTCTGGTGGGACGCATGCAGGAGGCGCCGCTGCAAACGCTCAGCCTGGTCCGCAGCCTGGTGCGTCTCGGCAACGACCTCGGCCGCCGCGTGGTGATCGAGGGCGTCGGCGATGCCGGCATGATCGAGGCGGCGGCCGTGCTGGGGGGCCGGCTGGCCCAGGGCTTCGGCATCGCCCGTCCCATGGCCACGGAGGCGCTTCCCGCCTGGCACGCCGGCTTCCGCTCGCCGGTGGACGCGCGCCGCATTCGCACCGCGATGGGAGCGCTGGCCTGGCACTGGCGCGCGCACAACGGTCGGCAGCTCAGCCACCCGCCGTCCCTGACAGCCTGCCCCCTGTCCGGCTACTTCCGGGAAGCAGGGCTCGAGGCCAGCGAAGGCGCACGCTGGCACGCGCAGATCCATTCCGACGTCGACGCCGACGGCGCGGGGGAACGCCTGCTGACGTGGCTCCTCGCACAGGTCGAATCGCGTCCTCAGCCCGCTTGACGCCGGCCGCTCGGCCGCGCCGCGGCGGCGCCCCGGCACCGTCCCGGCGTCGCGGCAGCCTTCGCCGCAGCGGCCCGCCGGGGTCGCCCGGTCCGATACAGGCCGAAGCGCGCAGGGGAGCCTTGCAACTGCGGTAGCTTGAGCAGCGAGGGAATCGACGGACGGGCCGGGTCCGGCCGATTCCGGGCTCCCCGCGTCGCGGAGGCTTCATGGCGCATCCCCCCCACACCGACCCCGGAAGCGGACGTGCCACCGCCCCAGGCGCGGCTCCGCTCAGCCGTCTGGGACGGGCGCTCGCCGGCCAGGTTCGGCCGGAGGGGTTGAACGCTCTGTTGCTCACCGTCGGCGGCCTGGTGTACGCGCTGGCCTTCGACCTGTTCCTGGCACCGAGCCACGTGGCGCCGGGCGGCCTCGGCGGGCTGGCGCTCGTCGTCACGCACTACCTGGCTCTACCCAACGGCATGGTGCTGTTCGTGCTCAACATCCCCCTGCTGCTGCTGGGCGCCTGGCAGCTCGGCGGCGTTCGCTTCATGGCGCGCACGATCTACACGGTCGTCGTAACCGTCATCGCCATCGACGTCCTGGCGCCGCACGTACCGGCCAGCGGCGCGAGCAACGACGCGCTGCTCGACGCGCTCTATGGCGGTGCGGTCACCGGCATCGCGGGCGGCCTGGTCATCCGCGCGCACGGCAACATCGGCGGCACCGGCATCCTCAGCCGCGTGCTGCAGCGCCGGACGGGCATCCCGATGGGCCAGGTGTACATGCTGACCGACGGCATCATCGTCGCCACCATGGGAGCGGTGTTCGGCTGGGAGCGCGCGCTGTACTCGCTGGTGGCGCTGTTCATCAACGGGCTGGCGACCGATTACGCCACCGAGGGTCCCTCCATCGTGCGCACGGTGTTCATCGTGACCGACCACCCCGACGAGGTGGCGGCCGCACTGCAGGCGCGCCTTCGCACCGGCGTGACCGCCTGGAAGGGCGAAGGCATGTACAGCCACGGCGAGCGCACGGTGCTTTTCTGCACCGTCAACCGCACCGAGGTGCGCGAGGTCACGCGCGTGGTGCGCGAGACCGACCACCACGGCTTCCTAGTGGTGGGGCAGGGCCATCGGGCGTTGGGTGGCACCATCGGCAAGAGCGACGACCCCGGTTGAGCGTCGCCGCACGCCACATGGTCCACCAGCGCCAAGGGGACGATGCCCGGCTTGCCCTGCCCGGCAGGCACGTCCACCGCCGCGGGGCGTTGGCGCCTTGCCCGTCGCGACGCTCCAGACCGTATCCTCGCTTCATGGATGGTCCCGAGGAGCTCCTCAGACGCAACCGCGCCTGGGCCGAGGCGACGACGGCCGCCGACGCCGGCGCCTTCGCGCGGCTCGCCGCGCAGCAGGCACCCGCCTTCCTGTGGATCGGCTGCGCCGACTCGCGCGTACCCGCCAACGTCATCACCGGCCTCGAGCCGGGTGAGGTCTTCGTGCACCGCAACGTGGCCAACCTCGTCCCCCACAGCGACCTCAACGCGCTCACCGTGCTCGAGTATGCGGTGTCGGTGCTGCACGTCAGGCACGTCATCGTGTGCGGTCACTACGGCTGCGGCGGCGTCGAGGCCGCGCTGGACGGCAAGCCTCACGGCCTGGCGGACAACTGGCTGCGCCACATCAAGGACGTGGCCGCGAAGCATGCCGACGACCTGGAGGCGCAAGCTTCCGGCGGCGCGCGCGCCCGCAAGCTGTGCGAGCTCAACGCCATCGAGCAGGCGCACAACGTCTGTCACGCCACCGTGGTGCAGCGGGCGTGGGCGCGCGGCGAGGCGCTCAGCGTGCGGGCCTGGATCTACGACCTGACCGACGGCCTGCTGCGCGACCTCGGTTTCGTGGCCGAGGACGCCACCTCGGTGGCACCGGCCTACCGCCTGACGATGGCCGGTGGGCCCAGCGCGTAGGCGACGTCTCACGGCGGGTGCGTGGGGGCCGCGCCGGGCTCAGGGTTTCTCGGCGCTCTGGAAGCCCATCACCAGGCGGTTGAAGAGCAGGCCGTAGGTGATGGTCAGTGGGATCGCGAAAACGGCATCGGCGCCCATCAGCGCCTGCCAGAAGAACACGTCGCCGCGGATCATCTCGGTAGGAACGCCGAAGCTGACGGTCATGGCCGACGTCGAGGTGACGAAGGTCGACGCGTAGATGTAGTCGCTGAGCTGCAGCGAGAAGGCGAAGACGATGCACGCCGCGATGCCCGGCAGCGCCTGGGGCAGCGCCACCTTGCGGAAGGCGCCGAAGCGGCTGTTGCCGTCGATCATGGCGGCCTCGTCGAGGGTGGCCGGGATCGACTTGAAGAAGCCAAGCAGCAGCCACGAGCACAACGGGATGGTGATGGTCGGGTACACGATCACCAGCGCCCAGATGGTGTTGGCCAGGCCCAGCGTGGTCACCACCTGGTACAGCGGGATGAACAGCAACGTGGGAGGGATCAGGTAGACCAGGAACAGTGCCATTCCCGAGTCGCGTCTCCAGCGCCCGGTCAGCCTGGCCAGCGCGTAGGTGCCCGGACCGCCGCACCGCTCCACGCAGGACGCGAACACTCACCTGCAGTGCCTGGCGCCCTCTTTGATGTGCCGGGCGACCCGAGCACCGCTCCACATGACAAGCCCAAGCATGCGCTCACGCCCGCGAACGCATCGACCGGAGCGCCGTCGTCGCTTGTTGCTTTCACATGGAACGGGTACCATCTGCTCCGGGACCGGCAGGTTCCGCCAACGGAACATGACGAAGCGTCCGAACGACACCCACCCTCCCGAGGGCCGCGGGAACGGCGACACCGCAGGTGAGCCCGCGAGCGCGCCCAGCATCCCGCCGGCGCCATCC